>JBKHIN010000006.1:0-22636 GCA_046538635.1 Alphaproteobacteria bacterium | reverse complement strand
CGCAGCACGCCCGGTTCCCCGCGCTCTTCGCGGGCGCTGAAGCCCAGCCTGGCCGTGAGGCGCAGCATGGCCCGGTTTTCCGCCAGCACAAGGCCGAATATGGTCTTCAGGCCGATGCTGCGCCCATACTCGATAATCCGCTCCATGAGCATGCGCCCCAGGCCCGTGCCCTGAAGGGCGCTTTCCACGGTCACGGCGAATTCGGCGCTGTCCTCGTCGGGATCGCGCACGAGGCGCACCACCCCGTGAATCGGCGCCTCGCCGGGATGGCCGGGACCGGTGAGCACCAGCGCCATGTGCCGGTCATAGTCGATCTGGGTCAGGCGTGCGGCGAATTCGTGATCCAGAGCCTTCAGGGGACGGAAGAAGCGCATGCGGACGTCGTCCGGGCTCA
The DNA here is from genome assembly GCA_046538635.1 of Alphaproteobacteria bacterium. Classification (GTDB taxonomy): domain Bacteria; phylum Pseudomonadota; class Alphaproteobacteria; order JAJFIK01; family JAJFIK01; genus JBKHIN01. The sequence goes on along the minus strand of JBKHIN010000006.1, from coordinate 22,242 downwards.
ACCGTTCGAACAGGTCCTGGAGGGGCGGTTCGTCCTCGGGCCGGATGGGACGCAGCGTATAGACGGCGCCGTCGCGGCCGGTAACGCGGCTCTCCAGCTCTTTCGGATAGGGCCGGATGGCAAGCTCCCGCCGGGCCCCAAGCGCGGCGGAGCGCGAAACCTCGAGGGCGGCGTCCCGGATGAGGGCGCTGTCGCGGGTTACGGCGATGTGAAGCGTCAGCCCGCAAATTTCGCGCACATCCACGACAAGCTGGCTCACCTGGGAGAGAACAAGGGTCAGGGCGCCGAGAGCGGCTGCAGGCTCGCCGTTTTCCGTCCGTTCCCGGAACAGGGCCGCACCCGCCCGGTCGGCCCGCACCACGTCCTTCGCCAGCGCCGTGTTGAGCGGCGGCAGGGCGGCGACGCCTTCATCCAGCAGATGCCCCACCTGCCCGGCAAGGCCGAAGCGGAAGACGGGCCCGAATTCCGGATCGAGCGACAAGTGCAGGCCGAAGACCGGCGGCGGGTCGGCGGCCTGCGGCGCGTCTTTTCCGCTTACGCTCATGCCGTAGGCGGACAGCACCTCCGCCGTAGCGCTCGGAGGCAGGGGGCCGCCGCCCGCCTCCAGCACGGGCGCACAGGCACGCCTTGCAGCTTCCGCATCTGCCTCGAAGGCCGCGGAAATGGAAGCGGGCGTTTCCATCAGCGTGCGTGTGACCGCGCGGTGGCGCACGAAGACGGAAAAGGCCGCCACCGCCATGGAGGGCGTATCGAAATGGGGGATGTGGTTGTCCACGAAAATGCGCCGCGCGGCAGCCGCCTCCTCGCCGCCGGGCCAGGAGGTGATGACCCACGGCGCGCGCCTGCCCGGCGACTTGCGCATTCTGGCGACCGCATCGGCGACCGCCTGCGCCGTCTCCGCACTGCCTGCCATGCCCGTGGGGCCGGAGGCGGCGAGCACCGTATCCACCCCCCGGTCGCGGCCCAGGATTTCCAGCGCCGCCGCGTAGCGCTCCCCGCCCGCGTCGGGCAGCAGATCGACCGGATTGCGGCGGGGGCGGCCGGGCGGCAGAAGTTCGCCCAGGGCGGAAACCGTTTCCGGAGAGAGGGCGGCCAGCCTGCCTTCCCGTTCGGCCAGCGCATCCACGGCAAGCGCGCAGATGCTCTCGCCATTGGCCATGACCGCCAGCCGGTCGCCGCGTGCGGGCGCGGTGTCCGCCGGAAGCCGGACGGCCAGCGCCTCCACGGCATGGAACAGATCTTCAAGCGTACGTACACGGATCAGGCCGGCGCGCCGGAAGGCGGCCTCGTAGATATCGTCACGGGAAGGCGTTTCCGGACCGTGCGCATCCGCCTGCCGTTCGCCCGTTTTCATGATGATGACCGGCTTCGCCCGCGCCGCATGCCGGGCAGCCGACATGAACTTGCGCGCGCCGGGCAGCCGTTCGGCGAAGAGCACGATACAGCGGGTGCGCGGATCGGCGGAGAGGTAATAAAGGACGTCGGCGTAATCCACGTCCACCATGTCGCCCAGCGAGATGAAACAGGAAAAGCCGATGGCGCGCGGCGTGGCCCAGTCCACGAGCGGCCCGGCGGCAGTCGCCGACTGGCCCAGAAAGGCGACCCGCCCCGCCTGTGCCTGAAGACGGCTCATGGTGGCGTGCAGCCCCAGCCGCGGCACCGCGAGGCCCAGCGAGTTGGGGCCATTGATGCGAAGCCCGTGCCGCCGGGCGGCCTGGAAGAGGCGCCGCCGCAATTCCGCCGCAGGCGTGCGGCCGCGCCTCGGGTCGGTGATGATGACGGCGCCCTTGACCCCGCGCGCGCCCAGTTCCTCCACCGCGCTTTCGAGCGCGTCGGCGGGCGTGATCACGATGGCGGCATGGGGAGCTTCCGGCAGGGCGGCGATCGTCTTCACGCTCCGCATGCGGAAAATGCGCCGGCCGGAAGGATTGACCAGATGGATCTTGCCCTTGAACGTCTCCAGCACTTGCCGTGTGACAATGGCCCCGATGCCCGGACTGTCCGTGGCCCCGACGACGGCGATGCTTTGCGGCTGATACAGATATTCCAGATTGCGAACGCTCATCGCCGCCTCACAGGGTCATGGCGGGAACGCCGGGCAATGCTCCGCAGCCGGAACGCATTCGTCCGGCCGCCGGGAGCAGGTCAGTCGGGAATTTCGGCGCTCTCCTCCCAATAGGTTTCATCATAGCCCGGCAGGTCGAGATTGGTAAGGAACTGGCGCGTGCAGGCCTCCCAGGAAAAGCGTTCCGCATGGGCCCGGCAGGCCTCGGGCGTGGCGCAGCCCAGCGCGAGGCGGCAGGCCTCGCCCAGATCCTCGCTGACCGCGCCGACACCGGAATTGCCGATGATGTCCTGCGGGCCCTGCACCGGATAGGCGGCGACCGGCACGCCGCTGGCGAGCGCCTCCACATTCACCAGCCCGAACGTGTCCGTGCGGCTGGGAAAGACGAAGACGTCGCTGGCCGCGTAGATTTCCGCCAGCGCCTCGCCGAAGCGCGGGCCCAGAAACACGGCCTCCGGATAGCGCGCCGCGAGCGCCCCGCGCTGGGGGCCGTCGCCCACCACCACTTTCGTGCCTTCAAGATCGAGGCTCAGGAACGCCTCCACATTCTTTTCCACGGCGACGCGTCCGACATAGAGCCAGACCGGCCGCTTGTATTCGAAAGCCTCGCGCTCCTGCGGGGTCGCGGGCCGGAAGCGGGAAAGGTCCACGCCGCGCGACCAGATGCGCAGATTGCGGAAACCCATCGCCGCCAGTTCCTCCCGAAGCGAAGGGGTGGCCACCATCACCGCGGAGGCGGGCCGGTGAAAGCGGCGCAGATAGGCATAGCCCCAGCTTACCGGCAGCCTTGTGCGGGCGTTCACATATTCGGGAAAGCGGGTATGCAGCGATGTGGTGAAGGGATGTTCGCGCCGCACGCAGAACCGGCGCGCCGCCCAGCCCAGCGGACCTTCGGTCGCGATGTGGATGGCGTCGGGCTGGAACCGGTTGATGATCGAGGCCACCCGGCGCGTCGGCCATAGCGCCAGGCGGATTTCCGGATAGGTGGGCATGGGCACCGAGCGGAACATGTCGGGCGTGATGTAGCGCACCGTATTGCCCATGCGCGAGAGATGATCGCCAAGAAATTCCAGTGTACGGACGACTCCGTTGACCTGCGGCTGCCAGGCGTCGGTGACGATCAGGATTCTCAGGCCCGAATCCGGATTGGGCTCGTCGGGCGCCTGTTTGCGCCGGCGGCGGCCGATCAGCTTGAGACGGCCGCCCACCCGCCTGAACCAGGCGCGCTTGCCGCCCCCGGAAACCCTGTCCGCCCGGCTCAACTCGCCAGTCTGGGGGATGCCTGTGCTGTCAGGCGGCATGGCGTTTCCTCTGCTTTCGGGCCGCGTGCCGGGGACATTCGGCGGTGTGCGCAGCCGCAGAACGGGACGGCGCCGCGGCCTCAGGCGGCGGCCGGCATCCCGGCGGCCCCGGCGGCCTGACGCTGAACCCGGTTCCAGCGGACGATGCCGATTTCGCCGGTGAGGGTCTCCACGAGCGCGGTGCAGCTTTCCACCCAGTCACCGCTGTTGCAGTAGGTCACGCCGCCGATCGTCTGTACGGCAGCATGATGTATGTGGCCGCATACCACACCGTCAAGGCCGCGGCTCCGCGCTTCGCCGGCCAGCGTGACCTCGAATTTGCGGATGAAGCGGGCGGCGTTCTTGAGGCGCGTCTTCAGATAGTCGGAAAGGGACCAGTAGTTCCGGCCGAACCGGCTGCGCAGCCAGTTGAGCATGTCGTTGACGCGCAGGGTGGAACTGTAGGCCCAGCCGCCGAGCAGGCAGGCGAGCCGTCCATAGCGCAGAAAGTCGTCGTAATGGTCGCCATGGGTAACCAGAAAGCGGCGCCCGTCCGCCAGCTCGTGAATGTCGTCCAGCCGGAAGACGATGCCGCCGAACTCCTGCCCGCCGGCCCCCTCCTCCAGAAAGCCGCGCAGAATTTCATCGTGGTTGCCGGGAATGTAGATCACGCGCGTGCCGTTCGAGGCCTTGCGCAGGATTTCACGGATCACCGCCTCGTGGCAGGTGTTCCAGTACCAGGCCCGTTTCAGCCGCCAGCCGTCGATGATGTCGCCCACCAGATAAAGCGTCTCCGCCTCGTGCGCGCGGAGGAAGTCCAGCAGGTCGCCGGCCTTGCAGCCGCGGGTGCCCAGATGCACGTCCGAAATGAAGATGGTTCTGACCCGTCGGGGTTCCGGCATGCTTCCCATCCTCGCGCACGGGAATCGATTTCCTGCAGCCTCACTATAGCCAAACACCGTAACCGGATGGGAACCGCGAGGAACCGGCGGACCGGCACAGGCAAAGGGGCGCCCGCCGGCGCCCCTGCTGCATTTGGCGACAAACGCCGTCTCAGTTGACCGGGACCGGTCCGCCCAGTGCGGCGCTTTTTGTCCTGGTGTCGGCGATGGCCGGATAGCGGCCGCCCAGCCGGCGCAGGAAGGCGTTGCCCTCCCGGGCCGTGCGGCCCAGCGCCCCGACATTGACGCCGAAGGTCATCAGCGCGGCCACAGGCTCCAGCCGCCGGGACAGTTCGCTCTCCGGCAGGGCGGTGCGCACCACGGTGCGCGGAATTTCCGGCAGCCGCGCCAGTGCACTGCCCCCGCGGGAGCGGCGCGCGGCCGCGTGCCCGCCTTCATCGCCGGCCTTGGCCATGCGGCGGCGCTCGATGCTCCACAAGGTCCTGAAGCGGGCGGCGTAACGCTGGCGGTGCTCTTCCGTATAGGAGTGATAATGCTGGACCGCCAGCTCCCAGGAGCCGTGGCGCCGTTTCAAACGCGCCAGGAAATCCGCCCCGTAGGACAGGTTGGCCACGGGATCGAAGGCTTCCTCCAGGCTGGTGAAGGCGCGCGGGTGGTATTTCAGGTTCACCTGCATGCAGCCGACGTCGATGCTGCGGTGCCCCTGCGCCATGAGGCGGCGCACGGCGCGCACGGCCTCGTTCTTGGTCGTGAACACATAGCCCTTGCCGCCGGCATTGATGGTCCACGGCCAGGCCTGGAGCGACTTGCCGCCGGGACCCCGGCGGCCCGTTTCGGTGAGGGTGACGGCGCTCAGAAGATGTTCGGGCGCAGACACGCGCGCTTCGACTTCCGCCGCCGCGCCGCGGCACAGCGACCAGTCGCCCGAAGTGGCCGTCGCCGCGCTCCGGACGCCGGCATCGGTTGCTTCGGACTGTTTCGGCCCCGCCGCCGCCACGCCGGCGGCAACGGCCCCAATCAACATCCCGCCCATTGCTGCGGCCGCGAACCGGCCGGACCGGGGCGGGGTCCTCTTGCCATAGGCAACGGCCGTATCAGCCGTTTGCTGGAAGCTCATAACGCCTCACGTCGTTGTTGATCCCTGGCGACGTCACAAAGTGGCCACCTTTTATGAAAATTCAAGTTGAAAGATTGTTAAAACTGCGGCCACGCCAGTGCGGTCACGCAATCTCCGGTCCCTCCTCTGCGGACAACTCTGTCCTGTTTACCGACACTTATTCGGCAAGGGACGCTTGAATGTTTCAAAAACTGCGTTCCGCCTCTGATTCGCCAACAATTTTTCCCATTTTGACACACATTGCGGTTAACGGCCCAAGCGGGAAGTGGTTCCAAAATGCCACAGGTGCCGGAAGCAGGAGCGTTCCGGTCATACGCACATTGGACGCGGATTGAGAGCGGGCGGGCGGTTGGTCCTTGATTTTTGTGCAGTGCACATGTACGTTTGTGCAGTGCGGTATAGGGGCCATGCGCCCCGTACCGTTGCCCTTCCTGGGCGTTTCCTCCCTATACTTGGGCCGTTCCCTTGCGGACGGCCCCTTTTCTATCTGCCTCCATGTTCGCCGGAACGCCCGCGCGGGCCGGCGCATCCCCTATTCCGCGGCATCGGCGAGGGGGTGAATGTCCATGCGGCGGAGAGCCTGGATCAGGCTGGACATGGCCCGGGCCACATGGGGCAGGCCGGTGGAGCGGGTCACCTTGCGCTCGTCCATGTAGAGCCCGCGGTTGACCTCGATCTGCAGGACGTGAAAGCCGTCGGCGGGGCGCCCGTAATGCTCCGTGATGTAGCCGCCCGCATAGGGCAGATTGCGCACCACCCGCAAATTTTCCGCTTCCAGGGCTTCCGTGACGAAGGCCGTCAGGGCGGGGGTGCAGGAAGTCCCGAACCGGTCGCCCAGCACGATGTCGGCGCGGGCCAGCCCCGTGTCCTGGTCGAACAGGCCGCCGACGGAGGGCATCGAATGACAGTCGATCAGGACCGCAAAACCGTGGCGCCGGTGCGTTTCCTCCAGGAGACCCTGCAGGCGGCGGTGGAAGGGCTCGTAGAACGTCCTGACGCGGAACTCCGCTTCCGTAAACGGCAGCTTGCGCCGGTAGATGTCCGCCTCATGCGCCACCAGGCGGGCGATGGTGCCCAGCCCCGCGGCCACGCGCGCGGAACGGCTGTTGACGAAGGCGGGCAGGTCCCCCTCGAACATCGCGGGATCGAGTTCCCACGGCTCCCGGTTCAGATCCAGCCAGGCGCGCGGAAAATGCGCGCGCAGAAGCGGCGCCCCCCAGCGCGGCGCGGCGGCGAAAATTTCGTCGATGAAGGCGTCTTCCGAGCGGCGCAGCGTGAGCGGATCGAGCCGCGAGATCTCGAGGAAACTGCGCGGATAGATGCGGCCGCTGTGCGGCGAGCAGAAGACGAAGGGCATGGTGCGCCGTGCGGGCGCCTCCACCGAAAAGGGCGGATTTAACTCGGGCGCCGGAAAATGTTCGGGAAAATGGCCGGGAGAAGAATCCATCAGGCGGGTACCTGTGCTTGTGACTTGTCGATGGTGATCGGAAGCGGGCGTCCGGGCTCACAGACCGTGATCATAATGAGCAGGACTGCCCGCCGCCAGTGGGCATGGGCGATCGATGCGATACCGTTCGAATGCCCATATTAGTTTGGGCAAAGTTGAATAGCTGTTTACAATTTTCCGGTCTAAGGGATGGGGTGAGTCCGCGCGTTCGGGCCGGTTCGTACGTTCCGGCGTCCTGCAGGGCGGCGCTCCGGCGATAATGTGTTCAATTGGATTGCTGAGGCTACAGATGGCGTTGATCCTGCTGGCGGAAGATGACAAGTCGCTGTGCGTTTTCCTCACCAAGGCGCTGCAAAAGGCCGGCCATGACGTAACCGCCGTGGAACGGGGAGACGACGCGCTGCGGCTTCTAGAGGACACCGAGTTCGATCTTCTGCTGACGGACATCGTCATGCCCGGCATCGACGGCATCGAGCTGGCCCGCATGGCGGCCGAACGGCACCCGGACATGAAGATCATGTTCATCACCGGCTTTGCCGTGGTGGCGCTCTATGCGCGCAATGAGGCGCCCAAGGAATCGAAGGTGCTCTCCAAACCCTTTCACCTGCGCGACCTGGTGCGGGAAGTGGACCGGCTGGTCGCCGAGCCGGCGTGAGGGCGCGCGCCCGCGCAGGCGTGTCCCCGGTCCGCAACAGCGGTCCTCCGCGGGATCGGCCCTTCTGTATCCCCGGGCGAATACCGCCCGGAGCAGACCAGGAGCACCGGAGGATGCCCCCGGCGCGGGGCGGCTGTCTCAACAGAGGTCCGGTGAAGGGCCGGCGGAGCGGAATGGCGCGGAAGCCTTCGATACGGGGGGCTTGTCAAGGCAGCGGGCCGGGGCTATCACTCCCCTTCCCTTCGACAACGGGCGCGTAGCTCAGCGGGAGAGCACTACGTTGACATCGTAGGGGTCGCTGGTTCAATCCCAGCCGCGCCCACCAGTTTCCCGGCAATTTCAAGCTCTTATGGTTGGCGCAGGATTGCCGCTCCGTGCGGTTCCGCCCCCGGAACGTCGACAATGTGCCCCGACGCGTTGCCAGCTGCTCCGCTGACCCTCTGAAATATCTCTGTTAATTACAGCTGACCGCTACGTTAAGCAGGTAGGGTGCGCTGGCTGAAAGACCTGTTCTTGCGGCCTTGACTTGCAGCCCGTAATTCAATTCATCTCAAAGGCAAGCGTCCTTCCTTTTTGCCGAACCGGTATTGATTGGGGGCTGGGGTGGATTTTCCAGACCTGACACGGCAACAGCGCAATCTGGCGCGTCTTTCCGAGCTTTTCCGGCTCGAGCACGACAAGAACGTGGTCCTGAAATCCCTGTCCGAGGAAATCCGCCAGCGAATCGACATGAAGCAGGCGATCCTGTTCCTGCTCGACCATGTCATGGTGCATTCAGGACTCGGGCTCGGCGCCGATCCGGATGAGGCCAAGGCGGCGGTCGCAGAGGCGCTGAAGACGACATTTCAGGGCATTCCGGACGAGGCGGCGCGGAAAGTATCCGAGACCGTCTATTCCCAGCTTCTCCAGCCGGACCAGCGCTCCGGCCTCTTCCGGAAGGATTATTTCGACTGCAAGGACCGGGTGTGGCGGTGGGAAGAATTCAGCTACATGCGTCTCGTGGTCGACGATCTGACCGGCAAGCCGCTCCTGCGCCTGGGCGATGCGGGCGCGATCATCCATGTGGGTATGCTGGATCTCGACGACGCCTTCGCCGCAGAGATCGAGGCCGAGATCATCCGCAGGGCGATCGAGCGGGGACGTTATGACGACGCCGTCGATGCCGCTCGCCGGGCACTCAAGCGTTCCCAGAAGTTCCGGGCCGATCTCGTCGGTCTACTGATAAAGGCGCGGCGCTCGCTCGACGGCGGAGGGTGGGTCGATGCGGCTCTTCCCGTGCTCGAGGAAGCCCGCACTCACCTGGAAAGCCGTCAGGAGGAGGACCAGGAGATCATCGCGGCGGTGGACAACAAGATCGGCTCCCTTGCGGAAGATCCCAAAAGCCTTGCCAAGGCCGCCGAAGTCCGGGAACTGGTGCTCGCATGCCAGCATATCCATGCCGAATTGTTCGTCGAGGTCTGCCAGGCCAACGACAAGTTTCGGAAGATTCAGCTCCGTGCGTTCGCGGCGCGCCGGGTCGAAGATGCGCTTGACCCGGAGACGGGCGTTCTCATGCCTCTGCTTGAGGCGCCGCTCGCGGCTGCCGCATCCGTGGCAAAGGAATTAACGGCCGCCCTGTCACGGCCGGCGCCGCCGCGGATGCTCGACCTTGCCGATTTCTGGCGCCGCTGTGCCGACGAACAATCGGCAGAAGACATTGCCGGGGAGACCCAAAGCGTCGAGGAAGTGCCCCTCGAACACATCCCTCCCCTGTTCGAGGAAGATTTCATCCGTAAGATGGACTCCTGGCTGCTTGCGGAGACGATGAAGCGCGGCGCACTCCGCATAGATGACGCTGTCGAAGAGCAGCAGGCCGGCATTTCGCAGCACGCCGCCCGCTGCGCCGCCCTGCTTTTCCTCCACCACTATCAGCACGGTACGCCCGAATGGCCGGAACACAGTTCCTCAGTGCTGGTTTTCCACGGGCACGCTCCCTGGTCAGCGGCGGGCATGGCGGGCGACCTTCTGGAATTCAGGCCGCGCCAGCCACCGGGAGAGTGAGCAATGGAAGAACGGGTTTCACTCGACGATGCGAAAGAAGCCGCCGCGCTCATAGGAAAGGCGCTGACAGCCCGGAGTCATACGGGGACGGACGAAGATTATGCGGCCCTGCTGGCGCGCTGGAACGCCAGCATGCTGTTTCGCAACCTGGTATCGCGGATGGCCGCGGGCCTCGGGCTTTCGGTGGTGGGTGAACTGGAGGGCGAAAGCGGGACCAAACTCATCCTGCGGCCCAACGGGCCGGAGAGTCCCTTCACCGCCCTCCCCGGCGATCTGACCGATCCCCAGCACGACCTCAGACGCGGCGAGTTCGCGATCATTCTCGCCGGCGTGGCGGCGGCCTATTTCCGCACCGCCGCCGATGTCTCAACACCCCAGGATCACGACGCGCGTCTGACGCCCGCCATGGTGGCCGGCATCGTCCGGGAGATATGCGCGCGCGCCGCCGAGGCGGACGAGGGCCCGCCCATGCGGGATTCGCCGCTCCTCCTGGAAGGATGGCGGCAGATCCGCTCCAAGCCTGAGATCCTCCAGGACGAGCAGCGGGCCAACCGTTCCTCGCTGCACGGCATCGTTCGTCTGGCGATGAACCGGCTTGCCGATCACGACATGCTCGTCAAAATCGAGATCGGCGACGACACCTTTTATCTCCCCACCGCACGGTTCCGCATGCAGCTCCGGGAAACATTGAAGGACGATATATTCCGGACAATGACGAACCTTGCCTCTGCTGTCCCGGCGGAATTCGATGAACCGGGAGAGCGTTTCGATGCTTAAGATCCGGCGCCTTCATATCGCCAATGCCGGGTGGACCGAAGCCGCCTTCGACAACGAGACGCTGGACCTGCGCAATCCCGAGGGGAAACCGGAGGCCTGCGTCCTTCACGCCGAGAACGGGACGGGCAAGACCACCGTGCTCGGCCTGCTCTTCAATGTGCTGGTGCCGAGCGAAGCCCGCTTTCTGCCTCACCTCATCAAGCCGGACTACAAGTTCACCGACTATTTTCAGAAGGGCCTCTCCGTGATTGCCGTTGAATGGCATGCCGTGAATGGCCGCCATCCGGTTACGCTGCAATTCATCGTCCCGCAGGTGAAGAACGGAGAGCCGCAGGTCTGGCGCCGCGGCGCGCTCTTTCGTTCCGGCGCCGGTCTCGATTTGGATGATCTTCCACTCAAAGGGTTCAGCGGAAAGACGGGGAAGCCTCTGCGGGACCGGGACGGCGTGCTGGGCTGGCTCAGGGAGATGGAGGCCCGATACGGCGACAGCCACGGCTTCGTTTCGACGGCGAACCAGGCGCAATGGCGCACCCGCCTCGAAACGATCGGGATCGACACGGAACTTGCCAACAGTCAGATTCAATTCAACCGGCAGGAAGGCGGCATCGACGCCTTTCTCAAGATTTCCGACGAGCGCACTTTCGTTTCCCGCTTTCTCGCCCTTTGCCTGGTGACGGAGGCCGGACAGAACGGCGATGGCGAGCCTGTTTGCCTTCAGGTCGGCGCGGCGGCCGAGCGGTTGCGCGGACTCGACGAACTCATGGACAAGCAGGATCTGCTGAGGGCCGTGCTTGCATCGTACACGGATTTCAAGCATGCGGCGGCGGACTGGCGGTCAGCGCGGGAGGCCGAGCGGAAGGCAGTCTTTGAGGCGGAAGCCGTCCGCCGCGCAGTTGCCGAACGCATCGAACATTTGCACCGGCAGGCTGAAGAGATTCAAGGCGAGTTGGCGCAGCTCGCAAGCCGCAAAGGGGAGGAGAAGTCGAAGCGAGCCGATGCCCAGGCGGCCGTGCTCGCCTGCCGGTCCTGCCTTGCGGATCTCGCCTGGGACGAAGCCCGCGCGTTGCTCGCCAACGCTGAGGAACGGCGAGACCGGGCAGTGGTACTTGAGAAACGCCTCGGGGCGGCGCGGGACCGGCGCCAGATCATCGCGCTCAAGGCAGGCATCGAAGAGCTGGAAGCCTCTCTCGCTGCGGCTGAGCGTGAGATCGAGGACCCGAAGCGCCGGGCGCAAGACGCAGGAACCGCTCTGCGGGCGGTGCTTGACCGCGAGGCCCGGGCCTCGGATCACAAGGCCGGCGCTGCGGACGGCGAAGCCCGGCGGCAGGATGAACGGGCCCGTGCGGCTTACGAACAGGCCGAAGCGCTTCGAAATGAGGCTGGCAGGCTGAACCGCGAGGATGCAGAACTCGAAACCGAGTTGAGAAGCGCTTCGAGCGCCCTGAAACGTTTGCAGGCGGACGTTTTGAAACCCACCGAGGTACCGGCTGCAGCGAAGGCCAGGCTGGAGCGGGCCGTGGCCGAGATATCGGCCGGGATCGCCGATGCTGAAAGACGGTCACAGGATGCACAGCAGCGTTACGACGTGGCAATCAAGGCCGAGGCCGACGCTCAGTCCCTGCGCCAAACCGCTCTGAACGAGGCAAAGCAACTTGGCGAAGCCATCGAAGAGGCGGAAACCCGGCGGCGCGGCCTCATGGCGACCCCCGATTGGCGCGAGCATGTGGGGGAAGGCTCTGCCTTCGATTCGGACGCGGCGGCAAAAGCTTCGGCCGGCGCGCGGCAGTTGCGCAACGAGGCAAGAAGCCGGCGCACGGCCGCAGAGTCTTATCGCCGGGAGGCTGACCGCATCGCCAGCTACAAGATCGCCGCCGTCGACGGCAATGTCGACGACGTGATGAAAGCCTTCGCCAAAGCGGGGATCAAGTCTGCCGTTCCGGCCGCGCAATGGCTCGCGGATGTGGTTGATGAGGAGACGGCCCTGAGGCGTTTCGCCGAGACCGATCCTGCGGGATTTGCAGGGATATTCATTCAGAATGCGGATGAGTTCGGCAAGATCGGCCGCATCGACATCTCGGCGCTGCGCCTCGATCGTCCGGTCACCATCCGTATGCCTCACGATGCTCCCCGGTCTGACGGCAACGAAGACAACGTGCTCATACCGGCGCATGGCGAGGCCTACGATCGCTCGGCCGCCGCTGCCTTTGTCCAAAGCCTGGGAGAGAAGACCGGCACGCTCGAAACCGAGGCCGAGGAAGACGAGTCCGTGGCTGCCAATCTCGAAAAGCTGCGCGCCGATATCGCTTCCTGGCTCGGCCAATGGGGCGAGGGCCGGCTCGCTGCGCTCGTGGAGCGGCGAAAGGAAACCGGGCAACAGGCGGAAAGTGCCGCACATGCGGCTGCGCAGTCCAAACGAACCGCCACCGAGGCGCAGGAGGCCCGTGCGCGCGCCGAGACGGAAGCCAGACAGGCGCGGCAGGAACGCCAAAGACTCGAAATTGCCCGGGATAAGGTTGTCTCTTGGCTTGAGGCTTTCGGCTCCAGGGTCCCCCAATGGGAAAGCCGCCGCGGGGAGATCAGCCGCCGGCTCGCCGAACTCGACGGCGAACTCGCACAGCGCCGGCGCGAGGAGCACGAGGCCCGCGAGGCGGCGGAGCGGTCCCGGAATACGGCGGACGCCGCCAGGCGGAGCGCCGGCGATTTGAGAGGCGAACGCGACAGCGTTGATCTTTATACAGGTGAAGAACCCACAACGTTGCCGGATCTGGAGACCGCACGGACGACCTGGTCGGTGGCGTATGAGACATGGAATCGTCTGCGAGAAGACCGGCTGGGTCCGCTTTCCGGCCAGCTTGAGGAGAAGAAGAACGCGTTCAGCGACGCTCAAAAGCGCTTTCGAAGCGATCATCCGGATTGGGCCGACCGGGCGAACGAACTCGATGCGGACGCGGGCCGGGCAGACCTGGACCAGAGCCATTTCGACGCCCGGCAAACGGCCCGCAGCATGGAAGGCGAGGTTGGGGAGGCGAGGGGGAACCTCAAAACCGCCCAGTCCGCCGCCCAGAAAGCGGCGCGCGAGGTCGAACGGGCGGGTGAAACGGCCGCCGCCGCAAAGCAGAACCTCGCGGGCGTTGGCCTGCCTGACATTCGGGCCGCGGAAGGCGAGGCCCGCGCCGCCATCGCTGCCTCCGAGGAGGCGCTGGAGCAGATTGCCACCAAGGAGGAATCCCTTTCCGGGGCCGAGCGTGAGGCCCAAGCCACGGCTCAAAGGCTTGAGGACCGGGCGCGCATATTGCCTGAGCCGGGGATGGCGCCCGCATCCCTGCCCGATTCGGTTGGCGCTGTAATCAAGGCCATCGATGCCGCCGCCGCAATGGTGGACGAGGCGAAGAAGCAATTGGAGAGGGCGCGCGCCGTCATCGGCGGACGCTATGACGCGCTGCGGCGCGAGGCGCGCGCCCATCCCAAGGCGAAGCTCGAACAGGTTCTGATCGACACGCTCACGGGCAACGAAATCGAGGCGGCAGCGGAAGACGCCGAGCGGCTGGGGTCATTGCTCCATGATCGGATCGCAACCATCGAGCAGGACATTGCGAAGAAGGATCAGGACCGCAATATTGCGGTTCGCGCCATGGACGGCCTCCTGCACCGCTCCCTTGCACTCTTTCGCAGCGCCACGGAGCGCCGGGTGCCGGAGACCGTGCCCCGTTTCGGCGGGGAACCCGTTCTTAAAATGAGCTTTCGGCCGCCGGCCGGGGATGCGGGCACCGAAATGCGCCGTGGCGTCGCCGCATCCATCCTGCTCGACATCGTGCGCAGCGGCGAGGGGCCGGCAAGCGATCACGAGCTTGCCGCCAATCTCGTCGAAGGGCTGGTAAAGGCCATGCGTCCGCAGGATCCCAAGCCCCAGCTCGGGCTGAAACTCCTCAAGGTCAACGATCAGGGAAAAATCCATCACCTGCCGGTGGCCGAGTTCAAATCGTCGGGCGGAGAAACGCTGACCTCGGCCCTGCTGCTCTATCTCCTGGTGGCGCGGCTCCGGTCTCAGGGACGGATTACAAGCGGGGGGCAGATTGGCGGGGCGCTGGTGCTCGACAACCCCCTCGGCAAGGCGTCCAACAACCTTTTCCTGAAGCTCCAGCTCGCCCTCGCTCAGGTCATGGACGTGCAACTCGTTTTCACCACCGCCATCAAGGATTGGTCCGCGGTCGGCGAGTTTCCCCAGGTCATCAAGTTCCGCAAGGAAACCATGGACGCGGCGACGGGGCGCATCCTGGTGAAAGTCGCGAAACAATGGATCGGCTGGCCCGAGAGCGCCGCCGCAACGTCGTCACAGGAGGCCGATACCGGCCGTGACGAACGGACGGCCGCCGAATGACCGGGCGGGTGGAACGATTCGAGACGGCGCTTGCCCGTGAAGGACGGAAGCGTATCCCCATCGAACGGATACGGAGCATATGGAGGCGCACCGATCCGGTCGGCGCCGAAGCCGACGACGCCAATGCGCGGCTGCTTTCGACCCTGAAAGAGCTGGAAGCCAGGGGCGCCGTCATCCTGCCCAGGAGCCGGTCCGGCTGGGACCGCACGCTCCGCCCGCCGATGCCGAATTCGGTGGCGCTGCCGGGCAAGCCGGGCTCTCCTACCGCGCAGGAGCGTGTATCGTGGGCGCCAGAACTTCTGTTCGCGGCCTCGATCCGGCATCCTTCGGCTCTGGCCGCATTGCGGGCGATCAATGCCTGGATGCGGGACACCCGCCACGCAGAGCTTATCGACGTGCCCACGACCGAGCGCTCGCTTGAAATCTTTGGAGACGAAAAGCGCCTGGATACGCTCCGCGACAGCGGCGCCGATACGCTTTTCAACGGGCGCCTCAAGCTTTCGGATCTGAGGTGCTATCGGGTGCCGCCACTCCTGGTCTGGGAAGCACAACAGTCGCCCTATCCCGATATTCTCATCGTCGAGAACTCGTCCGCTTACGATTCTTTTCGCCGTTTCAACAAGGAGGCCAAACTTTGGCGCGCCGTGGTTTATGGCAGCGGCGCTGCATTCCTGCGTTCACACGAGGGGCTGGACGTCGTGATACGCCATTGCCGCGCGCAGCGGTTGCTCTACTTTGGGGATTTGGATCCCGAGGGCGTCCGCATTCTGTTCAAGGTGACAGAAGCACGGAAATCATGCGGTCTGCCGGATATCGTTCCCCATCCGGGTCTCTATCGCGCTCTGATCCAGCGGCGCGCCGTCCGGCATGCCGAAAACGGCCCCGAGATCAATTCCCGCACCGCGGAGGCCCTGAAAACGCTGCTGCCCGGCGAAGCGGACAAGGTGTTGTCACTCTGGCGCCAGGGCGTTGTCCTGCCTCAGGAAGGTATGGGATATGCCGCGCTGCGTGGAGACCCTGCCGCGGCTGCTGTGCGTCTGGAATATGGAAATTCATCCGGTTCAGCGCGGCAGATCCCGCCGGAGCAGGGTGCGCCTCCATACTAATCTGCATCATGAGTTCCTCATAATGCTGCTTGATACCAGCCTTCGGAAAGGTCACGACAGGGCGTGTGCAGCCCGGCTTTCGTGCAGCATCGGAGCTATGAGCCCGGACCCGGCAGGCGCGTCCGTTCCGTTTGTCCGGCAGGCAGGCGCGCCGGGTCTGTCGGTAAGGGGTCCAAGGGCGTTCCGAACACGCGCCAGTAAATCCTCCGCCAACTGAAGCGCCGGCGAAGTGGCGTGGCGGGAATGCGCTTCCTCGACACCGCGCAGAACACCCCGCGGGAGACTGTCATTATCGGCCAGATCGGCGGTTATTGCTTCTGAATCGGCATTCTCGCCTGGATCGGCTTTGCCACTCGCCAGGACAAGGGCGCGCAGTGCCAGCTTCAGCGCCTCAAGAGCGGGTGCGCGGGCTTCCGCCTCGAACCCGCCGCCCGCCAGCAGCGTGGCCATACGCAGTTGGCGGTCGGCATTGCCGGCCAGTTTGCGCGCCTCGTGCAGCCGCGCCGATCCGTCCTGTTCGAGCTGCGGCGAACGGTAAAGTTCCGTCCCCGAATCGCCCGTAAAGCGGATCGCCCCGGACGCTTCGAGGCGGCACAGGGCGGCAAACGCATGGGCATCCAGGATTTCCACCCTGCCCTGGGCGCTTTCCTTCAGGCGCCGATGTTCCGCCTCCAGTTCCGCAGGCGGAAGATCGAGTGCCACCACGAACACGGGAGCGCCATTCTCACCCCGTGAAGCCAGGGAAAGCAGCCGGTCTCCATGCCGCTCCAGCAGGGTGTCCCGCAGCGTCTCGGCGGGATCGGCGGCCTCCGCCCTGTCCGTCCCGGCGCCCTCCCCGGCCATCATGGCTTCCATGCGCTCGACAAAGGCCGCGCGTCCCGTCGGCATGCGGATGTTCTTCACGTCGCCGCGGCCATCCAGCACCCCCTCGGCAAGCGCCTGCTTCTGTTCAAGAAGGTAGAGCATGCGATGTTCGATGCTGTCCTCCGCCACCAGGTTGACGATGCTGACCGGACGGGTCTGGAACTTGCGCCAGGCCCGGGCGATGCGCTGTTCCAGTTTCGCCGGGTTCCACGGCAGGTCCAGGTTGATGACGGTGTCCGCCGCCTGAAGGTTGAGCCCCGTCGCGCCCGCATCCGAGGACAGGAACAGACGGCAGGCAGGGTCCTTCTTGAAACGGTGGATCTCGGCCCGGCGCCGGTCCTGCGGCACGGAGCCGGTGTGCAGGGCGAATTCCAGGCCCATTTCCCGCGCCCGTTCGCTGACGAGGTCCAGCATGCGCACCCATTCGGAGAAGATGAGAATCTTGCGCTCGGGCCGCTCCGCCAGCAGGTCGGCGAGGATGCGCTCCAGCTCGTCCAGCTTGGGACAGTCGCGATTGTCCGGGTCGAGAATAAAAGGCGTGTCGCAGGTCATGCGCATGCAGGCCAGAAAACGCTGAAGCCGGTCGAATTCCTCGCGCCTGAGCGGCCGCTTGCGGGCCAGGGAAAGCAGCCGCTGCGCCCGTATTTCATGGTCCTCGTAACGCAGACGCTGTTCCGGCGTCATGGCGGCGAAGTAGTTGCTGACCGTGCGTCCGGGGAGCTGTGTTTCCACGTCCTCCTTGCGCCGCCGCAGCATGACCGGCTTGAGGCGCTCATGCAGCTTATCCAAATTCTTGTAGTCTTCAGGCCGTCCGCGCTCGTCCAGCACATAGTAGTCCCGGTTGAAACGGAAAAGGGGACCAAGCAGTTTCGGATCCAGGAACTGAACGACGGAATAGATTTCGTCGATGCGGTTTTCGAGCGGCGTGCCGGTCAGCACGAAGGCATAGGGACTGTGCAGCCCCTTCACGGCGCGCGCCGTCTTGGTCTGCCAGTTCTTGATCCGCTGCGCCTCGTCGAGAATGACAATCTCCGGTTTCAGCAGGCGATTGATGTCAGGACCGTCGGGGAGGATTTGCTCGTAATTGGCGAGGGTGAAAAAGGCCGGATCGCGGTACTGCGCCAGCCGCTCCGCGCGCCGCCCACGGACGATGCCGGCGGGCAGGTCCGTGAATCGCGCAATCTGTTCCTGCCATTCCGCCTTGAGCGAGGCGGGCGAGACCACCAGCACGCGGGCAATACCACGCCGGCGGCGCAGCAGTTCGCAGGCCGCGATGGCCTGGACCGTCTTGCCCAGCCCCATGTCGTCGGCCAGCAGGGCGCGCTCGCCGAACGCCAGATGAACCATGCCGTCCACCTGATAGGGCAGCAGGGGATGTTTGACCACCTCCAGCAGGGCGGGATCGGCCGCCGCATCGGCCCGGAACTTCTCCCGTTCCTCAATACGCCGCGCGGCGCGCCGCCTCTCTTCCAGCCAGCCGTCCAGATAACGCGAGACACGGAGCTTTTCCGGGTGTTCAGCGGCGAGGCCGCGCAGCGCCACAAGGGCGTTTTCGTGGCCGTCCCGCAAGGCTTCAGCATGACTTACGATCTTGCGGCACAATGCCCGCGACGCTTCGGCTTTCGGCCACGTGACGCGAATATTGCCGTCGCCTCGCGGAACATAAACCTCGATTTTTCCGTATCCTTCCTTCGCCGCAGCGGCGAATGCGCGCCGGTTCCGGTGGCGCAGGCGATGCAGGACGCCTTCGATATGCTTGCATGTGCCCAGCCCATTGGTGGCAAAATCACGGCAGCCGCAGGTATTTTCGGGGTCCGTCAGGCTGCGGATTTCAACCTCGTATGAACCGCCGCTGTATGAACGGACGCGAAAATTCCCATAGAAGCCCGCATCCGGGTCAAGCCGTTCTATCGCGGCGATTTCCGTCCGGCCGCGCCAGCGGCGGCGCTCCATCTCATCCGCGTCCGTGGTCGCCCATCCCTGAAAGACCGGTGGCCGGGTCTCGGTCTTTTTGGCTGTCTTCTTCGCGCTGGTGCGGGATTTGAGTTGCGCTGCCTTCCGTGCCACGGCTTCCCTCCCCCAATTCGGCGTCTGCGCGCGGACCGGACGGCCAGTGCTCCGCCATTGAGCATCTTGCGCCCAGACAGCCGATTCGGGTGACATACGTCAATGCCTTGGGAACTCGATCGGCGCCAAAGGTTGGGGGAATCAAAAGGGGCGATACACCAAATGCGGAACTGGCGAGGGCCGTGATCTATACGATTTCCACCGGATAATGGCGATGGCCGCGCTTGATCCGGTAGGTTTCGAAGTCGTTGCGATCAACGGTGAAGACTTTCCGTGTTCCAATCGACTCGGCCGCTGCGATCACAGAAGCATCTGCAAGATCCATCGGACGATCCTTGTATGAGTCCATGAGTTCGAACGACCGAAGAAGTTCGGCGTCGCCCGAAAAGTGAACGCTCATCCCGCCGCGTTCAACGAACAGACGCAGCTGCTCCGATCCCCGGCTTTCGGGCGAAAGAATGTGGAACGCCTCCGTTAGCACAGGAAGTGTCGTGACAAGCGGCGCCCGAAACGTTTCAAGCCGGTTTCGGCACGGCCCGTGAAGCCTGTCGCGCGGATCGAAGAGCGCAACGAGCGGGCCCGTATCAACAACGATCATTGCTTGTGCTTGCGCCGGATCACCTTGCGTGCCGTCTCACGCGACCGCGATGCCGGACCCGCC
This sequence comes from Alphaproteobacteria bacterium, assembly GCA_046538635.1. Taxonomy (GTDB): domain Bacteria; phylum Pseudomonadota; class Alphaproteobacteria; order JAJFIK01; family JAJFIK01; genus JBKHIN01. Next base: position 2,883 of record JBKHIN010000006.1, on the reverse strand, counting down.
GCGTAGCCGCCGGACCCCAGGTCGAGGCTCGTGTAGATTTCAAAGGCGCGCGTTGCCGGCTTGCTCGACATATCCCGCTCCAGCGAGCGCAAGCCGCGCTTGAGCACGTCCGAGGCCGTCCATCCAGTGCGCCGCCTTATGCGCTCAAGAAGCGCTTCGTCCTCAGGTTCCATTCTCACGGTCTTGACACTCATTTCAGCCTCTGTATTACAGCTTGTAATACACATAGCCAGCATTCCGCCGCTTGTCAACTCGCGCCGTCTGATTTCAAGCGATTGCGCCGTGGGCAGACCCGCCTTGGCGGGATCGGGCCTGCCCGACACATCCATCTCAGCTTGGTGTCGCCATTCCGTTCAAGGGGACCCATCAGCCAGCCGTTTTGCGCTGGCAACGAACCAGCAACGCTGCTGTGCTCGAACCCGCTCTATCTGGCAACGATTCGCTACGTCTCGCTACATCTGACTACAATGATTTCAATGGCTTAGCGACCTTTCGATACCTTGACATCGTAGGGGTCGCTGGTTCAATCCCAGCCGCGCCCACCATAATTTTCAATGACATGGAAACGCATAATTCTGCGGACCGGCAGGAATCGTGGCAACGTGAACCGCCGCCCGTCGTTGATTGAATGGCGGCGGCGGTTTTCTGCGGCGGCGCGTAAGGCAGCGCAGATCTTCATCGCGCCCCGTGGGTGCCGCTCCCGGCAAACAAGGGCAGCCGGGGCGTGCCGTCGCCGGAAGGGGGCACTTCCTTCCGCCCCCCTCCCGGGGGCCGTCCTGGAAGAGGAGGGGCGAGACATGATATCCTGACGCAGCAAGAGAACAGCCATGGCACGGAACCTGACCCAGAAGCTCATCGAGGCCCATCTCGCAGAGGGGGAGATGACGCCGGGCGCGCCTGTCCGGCTCCATATCGACCAGACCCTGACCCAGGACGCCACGGGCACGCTCGCCATGCTGTCGCTCGAGGCCATGGAACTTGACCGTGTACAGACTGAAGTCAGCGTCCAGTATGTCGATCACAACCTCCTGCAGATGGATAATCTGAACGCTGATGACCACCTGTTTCTGGAGAGCGCGTGCCGCCGTTTCGGCCTCTGGTACTCGCCGCCCGGCAACGGCGTGAGCCACCCGGTGCACATGCAGCGCTTCGGCAAGCCGGGCAAGACGCTTCTCGGATCCGACAGTCATACGCCCGCGGCGGGCTCCCTGGGCATGCTGGCCATCGGCGCCGGCGGGCTGGACGTGGCGCTCGCCATGTCGGGCGAGCCCTTCGCCACGCAGATGCCGAAAGTGATGGGCGTGAAGCTGACCGGGAAGTTGCCGGACTGGGTGAGCGCCAAGGATGTCATTCTGGAAATGCTGCGCCGTCACGGCGTCTCCGGCGGCGTGGGCAAGGTCATCGAGTATTACGGGCCCGGCCTTGCGGGGCTCACCGCCATGGACCGCCATGTGATCGCCAATATGGGCGCGGAACTGGGCGCCACGACCACGGTCTTTCCCTCCGACGATGAGGTGCGCCGCTTCCTGAAGAGCGAGGAACGCGGCGACGACTGGCAGAAGATAACCGCCGACGAGGGCGCCGCTTACGATGAAACGGACGAAATCGATCTTGGCACACTGGAGCCCTTGATCGCCAGGCCGTCGAGCCCCGGCAATGTGGTGCCGGTGCGCGAGGTGGAAGGCGAGGAGCTCTACCAGGCCTATGTCGGCTCCTCCGCCAATCCGGGCTGGCGGGATTTCGCCATTGTTGCCGAGATCGTCCGGGGACGCACCATTCCGCCGAAAGTGTCGCTGGATATCAATCCCACGTCGCGCCAGACGCTGGAGATGCTGGCCGCCGACGGCCATCTGGGCGCCCTCATCGCCGCAGGCGCGCGCATCCACCAGGCGGGCTGCAACGGCTGCATCGGCATGGGACAGGCCCCGGCAGTGGGCCAGAACTCGCTGCGGACCGTGCCGCGCAACTTCCCGGGCCGTTCCGGCGTGAAGGAGGATTCGGTTTTTCTCTGTTCGCCCGAAACCGCGGCGGCTTCCGCGCTCACGGGCCGGATCACCGACCCGCGTTCTCTGGATATGGACTATCCGCGGCTGCGCTATCCCCGACGCACGCGGGTCAACCGGTCGATGCTGGCCGCGCCCGTTGCGCCGGAGGAAGCGCGCAGGGTGCAACTGGTCAAGGGCCCCAATATCAGCTCGCTGCCCGAACTCGATCCCCTGCCCGACAGGCTGGACGTCCCCGTCATCCTGAAGATGGGGGACGATATCTCTACGGACGAAATTCTGCCTGCAGGCGCCCGGGTCCTGCCTTACCGGTCGAACATCCAGAAGATCGACGATTTCTCCTTCGAACGGATCGACACGGCCTATCTGGACCGCGCCCGGGCGACCCGCGGCGACAGCGGCCATGCGGTCATCGCGGGCAAGAACTACGGCCAGGGCTCCTCGCGCGAGCACGCGGCGCTGGCGCCCCGGAACCTCGGATTGCGCATCGTCCTGACCAAGAGCTTCGCCCGCATTCACCGGCAGAACCTGATCAATTACGGTGTGCTGCCCCTGGTCTATGCCGACCCGGAGGACCATGACCGGATCGACAAGGGCAGCGTGCTCCTCGCCCGGAACCTGCATGACACCTTGAAGAAGGGGGAGGAGGTGATCCTGGAGCTGGAGAACGGCCACCGCGTCTTCACCCGGCACGATCTCACGCCCCGTCAGACCGAGGTGGTGCTCGCCGGCGGGCTCATCAACTGGCGCCGCGCTCAATCCTCCTGAACAGCGGAGGGGCTGCCGGACGGGTCAGGGACCTGGCGGCCGCCGGGGCCGCCCGGCGAGAGCGCTCTCAAGAAAGCCTCCCCGAAGCGCGCAAGCTTCGCCTCGCCCACCC
>JBKHIN010000053.1:0-11570 GCA_046538635.1 Alphaproteobacteria bacterium | reverse complement strand
CCATCAGCCCGGCCACGATCAGGCCAAGGGCCGCAAACAGATGAGTCCTGAACGTAAGCATACCGTGCACCTCCAACTGCGCCGGAACCCCGGGCCGGCGTGAACCCTGCCCGCCGCGCCGGACTGCTTCCGGCCCGTGCCTGCGGCGCGCGGGCAAGCGCACTTTAGCAGTTTTGTTGGCGTGCCAGAACGGTGCGCTTATACCCGCCGGAGGCGGGCTGCGTAGAAACCGTCCATGCCGCCATATTCGCTCAGATGGCAGGGGAGCGTGCGCAGGTCGCCTTCCGGCGTGATCGCCTGCGCGAGTCCGCCCGTTTCCTCCGGCGTCACCGGGACGCGCGTGAAATCGGGCCGTTCGGCCAGCAGGGCCTCGATCCGTTCGGCCCCCTCCTCCGGCTCCAGGGAGCATGTGCAATAGACGAGCGTGCCGCCCGGGGCGACGAATTCCGCCGCCCGCACCAGCATGTCGGCCTGCAGGATGCTGAGGGTCACCAGGTCGGACGGCGTCTTGGCCCAGGCGATGTCCGGATGCCGGCGGATGGTGCCGGTCGAGGTGCAGGGCGCATCGAGCAGGACATGCGAGGCTTGGGTTCCGGGCCGCCAGGTGAGCAGGTCGGCGGTGACGAGCTGAGCGTCCAGTCCCAGCCGGTCCAGATTCTCGCGCAGCCGCACCAGGCGATCCGGGGAAAGGTCGAGGGCCGTCGCCTGCGCTTTGGCGGCGGCGAGTTGCGCGGTCTTGCCCCCCGGCGCGGCGCACAGGTCGTAAACCTCCTGTCCGCGGACATCGCCCAGCAGCCGGACCGGCAGCGCGGCGGCGGCGTCCTGCACCCACCATTCGCCCTCATAAAAGCCGGGCAGATTCGTTACTTCGGCCGCCGGGAGAGCGACGGAGCCCGTGGGCAGCACCGTGCCGCCCAGCCGTTCCGCCCACGCTTCGGGGTCGCTTTTCACGGTCAGATGCAGCGGCGGTTCGGCCAGATGCGCCGCCTCGATGGCGCGCACCGTGCCGGCGCCGTAGAACCCTTCCCAGCGCTCGCGCAGCCAGGGCGGGGTGTTGGAAATGTTCTCCACCTGCGCCCGCAACGCGCCGGCCTTCTCCGCCATCCGCCGCGCCACGGCGTTGACCAGTCCCTTGTGGCGGCGGCAGGCGGCGTCCCGTCCCGCCAGTTCCGTGGCAGCGTTGACGGCAGCGTGGGCGCCGGTTTCGAGATAAAGAAGCTGGGCCGCCGCCAGACGGAGAATATTGCGCACCCTCAAGGGGATCTGCCGGGGATCCTTGAGAAAGCGGTCGAGTGCGGCGTCGAGCGACAGAGCGCGGCGCAGGACGGTCAGGGTCAGCAGCCGGGCGAAGGCACGGTCGCGCGGCGGCAGGGCCGTCCAGCGCTCGCCGGTGAACACAGGATCGAGCGCCCGCTGACGCTCGAACACCGCCGTTAATGCACCCAGCGCCGCCTCCCGCGCTTCCAGCCCCGGCATGGGCGGGGATGTACGCGCGCCCGGCGTGCGGCGGGGGTTCGGAGTGCGCCGGCTGTTCACGCCCTCACACTGCCGGCGCGCCGGGTCACCGGCACCGACGGCTCGCCGCCGCCCGCCATTTCCTGCAGCCGCGCAATACGCTTCTCCACCTTGGGGTGGGTGGAGAACAGGCTGTCGATGGACCGGGCGTGGAGGGGGTTGATGATGAACATGTGCGCGGTCGCCGGGTTCCGCTCGGCGGCCGAATTGTCGATCCGCTTCGCGGCCTTGCTGATCTTGCCCAGCGCCGAGGCCAGCCAGAGCGGGCGGCCGCAAATCTGCGCGCCGATGCGGTCGGCCTCATATTCGCGCACCCGGCTGATCGCCATCTGCACCAGCGCGGCGGCGAGGGGCGCCAGGATCATCAGCGCCAGCAGTCCCACAATGCCCAGCGGATTGTTCCGGTTGCCGCCGAAGAACAGGGCGAAGTTCGCGAGCATGGAGATCGCGCCCGCCAGCGTGGCGGTAATGGTCATGGTCAGAGTGTCGCGGTTTCTCACATGGGCCAGTTCGTGCGCCATGACGCCCGCCACTTCCTCCGACCTGAGCTGCTTCAGCAGGCCGGTGGTCGCGGCCACCGCCGCGTTCTGCGGGTTGCGCCCGGTGGCGAAGGCGTTGGGCTGCGGGTTCTCGATGATATAGACCGCGGGCATGGGCAAATCTGCGTTTTGCGCGAGCTGCCGGACCATGCGCACGAGCTGGGGCGCGCTCTGCTCGTCCACGCGCCGGGCGCCATACATGCGCAGCACCATCTTGTCGGAATTCCAGTAGGCGAACAGGTTCATGCCCGCGGCGATGACGAAGGCGATCACGATGCCCGCCTTGCCGGCGAGCAAAAATCCGATGCCGATGAACAGCGCCGTCATGGCGGCCATCAGCATGAAGGTACGCATCTGGTTCATTGGATCCGAAATCTCCGAAGAAGCGCCGGGCTCAGGCCTGCCCGCCCTTGGCCGCCACCCGTCACCCGTCTATATCTCCCATGCGGAAATAGGCGGGCGGGACCGGGCGTTCAAGCGCTTCCCGCCCACTCTTTCCGGCTCTCGCCGTCAAAATACGGGAAAGGTTTTGCCATGCCGGACGAGCCCCGCACGGAAGCTGCCGAGGTTTCGGAGGCGGACGGTGCCGCAACCGGCAAGACGCTCTCGCCGGCCGCCCGGCGGGCGCTTGCCGAAGCCGCCGAACGGCGCAGGCAGGCCGGGCGGGACCAGGCGCCGGCTCCGAAGGAGGTGAACGGTCCGCGCGGGCCGGAACCCACCCGCTATGGCGACTGGGAACGCAAGGGCCGCGCCTGCGATTTCTGAGGCTGCGGATGCGCCCTGACGCAGGGCAGGCCGCACCGGTCAACCATGGTGCGAATTCACAACACTTCTGTCTCATTTTCACCATCCGGCCACCGGAACCATTGTGCCCGCGCGGCGGCTTGGTATCCTCATCCGCGTGGGGAGAGCAACGACGCGATTGGGGGCCGCTGCCGCTGCAAAGCGGCGCATGTGACGCCAGCCCAGGTTTTGGAAGGTTCGGCAAATTGGGGGGCACGAACAATTTTCAAAACCTGGGCTGAGCCGTCCCGGAAAGCCTGAAACCTCCCTCCGGCTTAAGCATCGGCCGGTGGACGAACAGGTCCGGCGAGGCGAGGTTCGGGAAGGTGTCGATGCCGGCTTCAATGGCCGGACGTTCGGGGCCTGAAGCCCCGAAACTGCCATCGGCAAGCGGCGCGCCGCGCGCGGCATTCGGGCCGTTCGCCGGCCAACACACGGACGGGCTCATGCGACAGGCACCGTCCGCCTACCCTCCGGCGAAGGCTCGCCTGCGGGCCGGCTACACTCCTCCGGCCGGGCAGGCAGGAACGGAAGTGCCCGCCAATCGCCCTTCGGCCTCGCGGGAGGCCAGCGCCGGTGGAGGTGTTGGGGATCACCTCCACCGGCCTAATCATTTCCGGCAATCTGTAGCCTCGGTTCGCCCGCCCGGAGTGCCGTTCCGGCGCCGGGCCCCGGGCACCGTTGCGTTTGTGTCACACAGGTTCGCCGATAATGCCGGGCGTTGTAAGGCGCGCCCTTGTTTCGCCTTGCGCTTGCCCCCTTTTTCCCGTACGCGAACCGCCCTGCCAAATTTGACGGCCGCCGGACAGGCCTCGTTTCCGGAATTCAGTTGAGGGGAAAATCATGAAAGGAATACCGGTTCTCACATTCGCCGCCGCGATGCTGGCGGCCGGGTGGGCCCAGGACGCCGCCGGGAGCCCCCGGTCCGCGGCAACGGAAGAACCGGCGGCGCAACCGCCCGCCTCCGGCGCGGCCCTGCCCGTCGAGGCCGGCTGGCCGGAGGGCGCCAGGGCCTTCGTCGCGTCGCTGAAGCCCCGCACCGGCGAGGTGAAAATCGATGCCGCGTCCGTCACCCTGAATGTCCCGGAAAACTTCTATTTCCTGCCGGCGCAGGATGCCCGCAAGGTGCTTGAGCAGGCATGGAGCAATCCGCCTGATGAGAGCGTTCTGGGCATGCTGTTTCCTGCGGGCACGTCGCCTCTACACGACAACGTCTGGGGGGTGACGATCTCCTTCCAGCAGGACGGTTACGTCAAGGACGACGATGCCGGATCCATCGATTACGACGCCCTGCTCGAACGAATGAGAGAAGATGCGGCCGAGGAGAACAAGCTTCGGAAGGAGCAAGGCTATCCCACGGTTGAATTGCTCGGCTGGGCGGCCCGTCCGCACTATGACGAAAACACCCACAAGCTCTACTGGGCCAAAGAGCTGAGGTTCGAAGGAGACCCGGCCAACACCGTCAACTATGATATCCGGGCCCTGGGCCGCAAAGGCGTTCTGGTTCTCGGCTTCGTTGCGGGTATGGAAGAACTGCCCGAGATCGAAGCCAATCTGCCCGCGGTACTGAACATGGTTTCCTTCGATGACGGCGCCCGCTATGAGGACTTCGATCCCGGCGTCGATCAGGTGGCCGCCTATGGCATCGGCGGTTTGATCGCGGGCAAGGTTCTCGCCAAGACCGGGTTTTTTGCCGCGGCATTGGTGTTCCTGAAGAAGTTCGGGGTGCTTCTGGTGGCCGCGCTGGTGGGCGCCTTCGCCTGGTTCCGCCGCCGGATTTTCGGAAGCGCGAAGAGTACAGGTGAAAGCTGAGCGGCGGGCAATGTCGAAAGACGGCTTGGACCAGTGAAATGCCATGCACATTTTGATCGCCATACTGGGCGCGGCCGCCGCCGCGTTGTTTTTCATCTACCGGATCTATCTGGCGGTGCAGGCGGGCCGCGAGGTTGCCGACCGGATCGGCGATCCGCGCCGCTTCGCCCGCCGCTTCCGCTGGGCACGCAAGGTCAGGGGCAATCCGCTCGAAACGCTTGAGGATCCGCGCGAGGCCGCCACCGTGCTGATGCTTGCCGTTGCGCGTACCGAAGGAGAGCTGACCGACGCCGCCCGCGATACCATCCGGGCGCAGATGCGCCGGTATTTCGGCATGTCCGGAGAGGCTGCCGAGGCGATGTTGCGCCAGCTTGCCTGGATGACGCGGGAGATGACCGACATCACGCCGCGCATGCGGCATTTGGCGGCGCTGCTCCGGCGTCATTGCACGGCGGCCGAACGGGAGGACGTGGCGGCAATGCTCGACGAGGTCGCGCAGGCCAGCGGCGGCCCGACGCCCATGCGCCGCCAGATTATTCAGCGCTACCGTCAGATTCTGCGTGAGCAGGAAGATCCGGCGGCACTATGAGCGCGCACTGGCTCCGCATTTCGGGACTGCCGGAGGCGCATCTGACCGCGCTGCGCTTCCGCTATGCCGAGCCCTGGCGGCACTATCATGTCTGGGCTCATGTGGAGGCCATGTTCGCCGAGCTGGCCCGGGTGGAGGCCCGGATGGCGGATCCGCGGGCGGTCGCGGCCGCCGTGCTTTATCACGACGCGATCTACGATCCCCGCTCGCCGCGCAATGAGCGCCGCAGCGCCGAACTGCTCGCCGCCGAGTGCGAAAACATTCTGCCGCCGGAAAGCCTTGCCGCCGCCGTGGACATGGTTCTGGCCACCGAAACCCATGCCATGCCCGAGGGACCGGCCGGCCCGCGCGCCGCGGACATGGCCTACCTCCTCGATGCCGACCTCGCCATTCTGGGCGCCGCGCCGGACGCATTCGACGCCTATGACGCGGCGATCGGGCGCGAATACGCCCATGTTCCGCAAGCCGATTTCCGGCGCGGCCGGGCGGCGGTGCTGCAGGGCTTTCTCGACCGCCCGGCCATTTATCTGAGTGCGGAGTTCCGCGAGATCTTCGAGGACCGGGCCCGGGACAATCTGCGCCGCGCCTTGCACGGCCCCGGCTGAGCGGCTATTCCCTGCCCCCATCATCCGGCGTTTGGAGAGGATCGGGCCATGGAGCTTCACCAGTCCACCTGGCAGGAGGTGGAGGCCTATCTTGCGCGTTCGACGGGCATCGTCATTCCCATCGGCTCGACCGAACAGCACGGCCCCAACGGGCTGATCGGCACCGACGCCATCTGCCCCACGGTGATCGCGCGCGAGGCGGCGAAAAAGGCCGACATTCTCATCGGCCCCACGTTCAATGTGGGCTCGGCCCAGCATCACATGGCCTTCCCGGGCAGCATGACGCTCCGCCCCTCCACCATGATCGCCGCCATGACGGACTGGGCAACGTCGCTGATGCGCCACGGCTTCACCCATATCTACTGGCTCAACGGACATGGCGGCAACGTGCCCACCATCAACGCGGCCTTCGCCGAAGTCCATGCCCGCTCCAGCCTGTCCCGGGAGGGGAACAGCGCGCAGGTGAGACTGCGCTGCGCCTGCTGGTGGGAACTGCCCGGCGTCTTCAAGCTGTGCCAGGAGCTGTATCCCAGGGGGCACGGCTCCCATGCGACGCCCTCGGAGGTCTCGGTGACCTATTACGCCTATCCGCAAGCGGTCAAACGGGTTTCCATGTCGCCGGAGGTGGCTCCCGAAGGGCCCATCCACGACGCGGCGGACTACCGGCGGCGTTTTCCCGACGGGCGCATCGGCTCGGACCCCTCGAAAGCCTCGCCCGAGGACGGCCGCAGGATCGCCGAAGCCGCCGGCCGTGCCCTGATCCGGGACTTCGAGGCGTTTTTGAAGGGGTGAGACCGGCCGCGGCCGCCTTATCCCGGCGCTTGAGCCGTGGCCGAAGCTTCTGGCATGCTTTCGCCTCAAGGCAGGCGGCGCGTCGCGGCGTGCCGCGCGGGGGGACCCATGCACGAGAACCACCGGTGCATGAATTGCGGTGCGGGTCTGAAAGGCCCCTACTGCCATGTCTGCGGCCAGCGGGACGATGATTTCCGCCGCCCTTTCCTCGCGCTGGGCAATGAATTCATCGGCGACGTGTTCGCCTTCGATTCGCGCATTTTCCGCTCGGTGCCTCCCTTTTTGCTGGCGCCGGGCATGCTCACGCGCTCCTTCATGAAGGGCAAGCGCGGCAAATATGTCAGTCCCCTGCGCCTTTATTTCGTGCTGACGCTGATTTTCTTCGCCGTCCTGGCGGCGACCGACGTCGCCATTTTCAAAATCAAGGTGGACGCCGACCGGCTGGAGCGCATCGGCACGATGATTTCCGACGGGGATGCGCCGGCGAACCATCGCGCGGGGCCGGACGGCCGGATGCCGGTGGGGCTGGACACGGCCGGGGAAGATGGCACGGACCGGGCCCAGGCCGTGCAGGAGTTCGCCGAGGCAACGCGAAAGTCCGCCCTCGAACAGGCGGAGGCGCTCAGGCGGGACGCGGAAAAGGCGGCCGAACCGGCGGGCGGGAAACCGCCGGATGCCGCTTCCGGCCCCGCTCCGTCCGGCAAAAGCGCCGAGCGGCCGGAAAGGGCAGAGCCCGAAGCAGGGGAAGCGGGCCCGGCAAAAAGCCGTTCGACGGATGAGCTGGAGGACCGGCTGGAGGAAGAGATCCGCAGCGGCGGCTCCCCCGTCCGGATTGCGTTCTTTTCCCGCATCGAGGAGGACGAGAATTTCGAGGGGCTGCCCGCCAACTGGAAGGAGGACCTGGCGAAGCAGATCGACGAGCTGGAAGGCACGGAGGACGACAAGGACCGGCTGCGCCGCTACCTGGCGGCGGGCGAGGTGGCCCTGACCAACCCGCGCGCGTTCAACCAGATTTTCAACACCTGGATTCCGCGCATCCTGATCATCGTCGTGCCGCTGTTCGCGCTCCTGACCTCATTCCTGTACGGACGGAAGAAACGGCTGCCGCGCCGGGTCTACTATATCGATCACCTGGTGTTCTCGATCTATTTCCATTCCTTCATCTTCTTTTTGATGCTGCTGCTCGTTCTGAAGGCCGAATGGTCCGGAAATGCGTGGGACGGCACGCTGACGGCCCGGGCCTTTTTCCTCGTCATCGCCGCCTATCTCTTCGTGGGCATGAAGCAGGCCTTCGGCCAGGGCTGGCTTAAGACCACGGCCAAGTTCGCCTTTCTCTATTCGTTCTATTTCGTGACGCTGGCCATCGCCCTGTTCGTGCTGCTGATTGTGGGCGTTCTCTCCCTGCCGGTGACGGCGTAGCCGGCCGGCGCGTTCACATCGGCGGCTTGCTCAGGCCGCCCAGCTTGCAGATGCGCGTCCAGTGCCGGCGGCCGACGGGCATGACCGACAGCCGCGACTGGCGTACCAGGGGGATGCCTTCGAGTTCCGGGTCCAGCCTGATCTGCGCCAGCGTCACCGGCTCCGGAAGCGGCTCGAGGGCGCGCACATCCACCATGCCGAAACGTCCGCTCCCGTCCGTCGGGTCGGGATAGTATTCGCGGATCACCTCCACGATGCCGACGATGCGTTTCTCGTTCACCGAGTGGTAGAAGAACCCCTTGTCGCCCTTCTTCATGGCTTTCATGTTGTTCGCCGCCTGATGATTGCGCACGCCGTCCCACTCGGCGCCCGTGTCTCCCGCCTTGACCTGATCGTCCCAGGACCAGGTTCCCGGTTCCGATTTGAACAGCCAGTAGGCCATGACCTTGCTCCCTCTGTCTTCCGTTTAACATTGTCCTGCCTCGTCCGGCCCTGCCCCATTATGAGTTTCCTCACCTTTGCCGGATATCCTTGAATATCCGGAGAGACGGCCTGTCCGGGTTCGGAACGTTTCTGCACGCCGGATAATACAGCGGGCGGGAACTGCAAGACCCATAGCACGTTTATCCGGTCAAAATCCGCTGTGGGAGCACGGACAAACTGAAAGGAGGTACGTCATGCCAGGACCCTCTGTTGCGGACATGACGCATGCTCTGCGGGGCGTGAATTTTCCGGCAGGCAAGAAGGAGCTGAAGGACCAGGCCCAAAGCAACAACGCGCCGGATGAAATCATCAGCGCGATCGACCACCTGCCGGAAGAGCAGTTCGGCACCATGGCCGACGTAGCTCGGGCGTATGGCGAGGAAGACACGAGCCAGGTTTCCGGTTCCGAGCATGAAAAGGCTACCGAGGCGGCACGCAAGGGCGGCAGCCGCTAAGAGCCGGTGGTGCGGGCGGCCCCGGCGCCGCTCGCCTCCACACCCTGTTTCCCCCGTCCGTGCCGGCCGGCGTCTCATTCCTCGATGTCATCGGGCCGGTTGATCAGCCAGCTCCAGGGCCTCACTTCGACATTGGCGAAAACGCCGGCGCGGGCATAGGGATCCAGCGCCGCGAAGCTGTGCGCATCGGCAAGTGATTCGGCGCGGATAATCAGCAGGCTGCCCGTCGGCTCGCCCGTATTCTCGTCACGGAAGGGGCCGGCGGCGATCACACGGCTTCCCTGATCCTCCAGAAATTCCAGATGAGCGGCGCGGTTGGCCTTGCGCAAGGCTAGGCCGTCCGGGCCGTCGCGGCAGATAATGGCGTAGAGCATCGCGTGTAACCCGTGTGGCGGAATGGACTCATGCGGCGGCGGACACTTGTCCGGAGCCCGCGCCCCGTGCATGATCGCCGCATCGGGCCCCGCGGCGGCGATGCGTCCCGGGCGTCCGTAGTAACCTAATCACGGAAAGTGCGCCTGGCAAACGGCCTCGGACCGGCGCGGGGCGGACGTGTGTGCCGGAAGGCGCCGATAAGCCGGGGGAGAATGATGGTGCGCATTGCAGGAATACTGCTGATCTTGAGTTTCGGTCTTGCCGCCTGCGATACGTTGGGAATCGGCCGGACCCGTGACCGGCCCCATGACGACGGCCCCTACGGGCGCGACGGGTATCGCGCGCCCTACGTGCTGCCGGGAAGCTGGCGTCTGAGCTTCGACGAAAGCAATGGCCAGGCCGCCGAGCCGGGCGAGCGCCAGCCCCGCTTCTACCGCACACTGAAGGAAGCCTTTCCCTCCGACGGCAAATGGTGGAAGCTGGGCTACCGCTCGGTGGGCCGCGCCACGCTGGACATTCCGAAAGCCGATACGGATCTGGCCGATCCCCGGGAGGTGCTGGCCCATGCCTTCCGCAATCGCGGCGCGGATGTGGTGGTGATTCTGAGCGAGCGCGACGTTCGTGCGCCCATGCCCGGCGGCGGGGGCGAGGAAACCGATGTCAAACGCATCGTGGCCGAGGGCTTCATTCAGGACCCGGGCGCGCCCGAAGTCAGCGCCCGCCAGATCCTCCAGACGGCGACCCAGGCCGCAAAGGACGGCGACTGGCCGCAGGTGGGCAATCTGCTCAATCCCGGCCGCGTGCGGGAACTGGGCGTTGTCGACGAAGTGCGCCCCTCCTCGGTCGTGCCGCTCGCCATCCGGGCCGACTACGAGCCCCTGTGCGTGTCCTTCGCCAAGCTGGGATTCCGCAGTCTTTCCCCGCGGCAGCTGATCATTCTGTTCCGCGCCTCGCGCCGGGATTTACCCGCGCCGATCCGCACGCAGCTTCAGAAGAGCGGCGGTGCCTCGATCGCCGATGCCGCCAAACTGGCGGGTTCGCGGCGCTGCGCCGCGGTGTTCGAACGCGTCCGCTTCATGGGGGAGCCGCGGGGATAAAATCCCCCGGCGTGCCGGACACGGGAAAATGGCGGGCCGGGAACCCGCGGCGATAGCGGGGTGGTAGCGGCCGCCCCCGATCTCGCTCAGCCCGTGGCGGCCCGTCCGGCGAGCTCGGCCCGCGCATCGTAGACCCATGCCTTGATCTTTGCGGAGGAGTCCGCGTGAAACCGGCATTTGACCTTCAGCCCGTCGCCGTTTTTCAGCGGGGGTTGCATCCGGCGCGTATCCATTCGCAGGAATTCCCGCGCCGGAATGGTGTAGCGCCCGGTCATTTCGTCAATGGCGCCTTCGTTCGAACGGCAGTTGACCCGCATCTGGATCGGATAATCGTGGGTGTTTTCCACGAGGACGACCGCATAGGCTTCCTTCCCGTCCATCCGGAACTCCGGCAGCTTCCACCGGTAGGTGTTCACGTCGATGACCAGAACGGGAGATTTCGACCTGGTGCTGGGGCGGGTGGAATCGGCGTTCCCGGGATTGCTGCCCGCGTCGCCAAGCAAAGCCGCCGACAGAATCGCGGCGGTGCACAGATATTTGTTCCGCATGGCAATGCCTCCTTATCGGGAGTTACGTCTCCTCCCATGAGTTCGAACTTCGGCCAGCCCACGCCATTTCCGGCCGGGTTGAAATGGTGCCCGCGGGCCGGAAGTGCTGCGTTCGGCAAGAAGGCACCGCCCCGGGTCACCTCTCAGCTTCCGCGCACCGGGGACCCGGCGTGTCCGCCATTGCCGGGGAAACAGGCATGCTGTTCCGCAGGCGGATGAGATGCCGTCAACTTGCGGGGCTCCTTCCGGCCGTTCGCACGTCGTAGACCCAGGCCTTGACCTTGGCCGAACCGTCCGCACGGAAACGGCATTTCACCTTGACGCCCTCGCCCCGCTGCAAGGCATCGGGCTTGCGGCGCGTATCAATGCGCAGGAACTGACGGGGCGGGATCGTGTAGAAGCCGTTCATATCCGGAACGGGGCCCTCGGATGTCCGGCAATTGACCCGCATCTTGAGCGGATGGTCATGGGTGTTTTCCACCTCCACGAGGGCATAGGCCTGTTTTCCGGCCATCCTGAATTCCGGCAGCTCCCACCGGTAGCTGCGCATGTTGAGCA
>JBKHIN010000254.1:0-4912 GCA_046538635.1 Alphaproteobacteria bacterium | reverse complement strand
AATGTGCGCTCCGTCTGGCTGTGCAGCCGGAATGACGCCATCGGTAATGTTGCGGTCATGCTGGCGGCAGCGGGCGTGTGGGCGAGCGGCACGGCCTGGCCCGACCTGGTCGTCGCCGCCGTCATGGCCGGCCTGTTCCTCTATTCCTCCGTACACATCATCCGCCAGTCGCTCCGGGAACTGAGCAGCGGCGCGGACACCGGCGCCCCGGCGGAGTAAACGCCCTTCCCCGTTTGCCTGCCGTTAACCATCTTCTGTCAGGTTAACGGCGGATATGGCAGTCAACCAGGCAGCGGCGGAAGCCATGGAAACGCTCAAGCTGATCTCTTACGGATTCTGGGGCGCGGCCATCTTCATGGGCGCCCTGCTCTGGGCCGACGCGGCGGGACTGGCGCGCCATGTCGCCTATGATTCGGACGGTCCGGCCACGCTTCTGGTGCTGATGATCCTGTTCACGGCCCTCTTCACCGGCTTTCACGCCCTCATGCAGGAACTGGTGGAAGGCGATTTCGAGGGCTGAGGGGGCCCGCGCCCGGCCCGCCCGCGGCGCGCCGGTTCAGCGCTGGCGCACCGGCAGTTCCACGGTGACCTCTCCCGCCTTTTCGAAAGTCAATGTCAGGGGCACACGCTCGCCCGCCTTGAGAGGCTGTTTCAGATCGAGCAGCATCACATGCAGGCCGCCCGGCTTGAAACGGACATTCTGCCCCGCCGGAATCTCGACATGGGACAACTTCCGCATCTGCATCACGCCGTCTTCGGTGATGTGGGTATGCAGTTCGGCGCGCGCCGCCACGGAAGTTGACGCCGCCGTCAGCCGGTCCGCCTCGCCGGTCTTGTTCTCGACGGTGAAATAGGCGGCCGAATTCTGCACATTGCCGATCGGTTCCGTGACCCAGCCCCCCACCACCTGGAGTTCGCCCGCCTGCGCGCAGGCGGCGGGCAGGAGCAGCAACAAAATCGCCATCAGAATGCGCCTTTCCGGCGTGAGCATCGTTTACCTCCATTGACCGCTGGACCTGAAATGTGGTGTTGCTACCATGAAGGAGAGGCCGGTCACACCACAAAGGTGGCGGTCTCGAAGAATTGGGGTTGGTCATCGGACGGCATGCGCGGCCCGTATTCCCCGCCCGGGGGAGGCGGCGCACTGTCCGGATTTGGCGTGTGGCGCAGACATTGCGTCATGGCGGGGGCGTTCATCCAGCCAAACGGGAGCTGTTCGTGAACAAGGAAGAAATCGCCCTGTTGCAGAAGTACCTGCGAGACAAGTTCCGCCTGGACACGATTACGCTGCACGCGAGGGCGCAGAAGGATGACTCGGTTGAGGTTCACATCGGGGACGAATTCATCGGCATCGTCTTCAAGGACGAGGAAGACGGCGAACTGAGTTACCAGTTTCAGATGTGTATCCTGGACCTCGATCTTCCGGGTGCGGCCTGAACCGGGGACAGGCAGGGTATGATCGGTGTTATCGAAAGCTTTCTCTTTCGGCATCGTACGCCGATCATCTGGTTTTTGATCTTTTTCACCCTGGCGATGGGCGTTTCGGCCACGCGCCTGGAGGTGAGAACGGATCCGGACGCCTATCTCCCGGCCTCTCACGAATTCGTCCAGAGCTACCGGTCCCATCTCTCGACGGACATCGACAGCCGTGAACTGGCCATCGAGGTGCGCTTTTCCGAATTCGGCGTGCTCTCTCCCCAGGGGCTGAAGACGCTCGCCGAAATCGACGGGGTCGTCCGCTCGCTGAGGGGGATCGACCCGCGCACGATGGTTTCGGTGCTGGCCGCCGTGGACGTGCCCTATACGTCCGACCCGGACAGTCTGGCGCTCATCGATTTGCTCAAGCTGCGCGACCGGCTGCGCCAGATGAACATGTGGGGGCATCTGGTTTCCGACGACGGCAAGTCGGCGCTCATCCGCGTGCTGGCCGATCCGGTGCGCCAGGACGGCGATTCGGACTATTACGCGCTCTCCTACACGCTCGAACGCGCCCTGAGAGACCGGTACGCCGGACAGGGCGTGGAAATCCGCATTGCCGGCTATCCCAAGCGCATGGGCGACGTGGCCTCGGCGGCCCAGACGGCGCTGCCCTATTTCGTGATCGCGCTGGGCATGACGATCCTGTTGATCTTCGTCTTCGCCCAGTCGCTCAGCCTGACGCTGCTCGCCGTCGCCTGCTCCATGGTGTCCGTGGTCTGGCAGTTCGGGTTCCTGTCGCTGCTCGGCGTCTCGTTCGACCCCACGGCGCTGCTCGTGCCCTTCATCGTTTACACGATCGGCGTCAGCCACGGGGTGCAGCAGATCAATCTGATCGCGCGCGCCGTCTGCTGGGGCGAAAAACCCCAGGCCGCGGCGCGGGCGAGTTTCCGGCGCCTGTTCGTGCCCGGCGTGCTGGCGCTGATCACCACGCTCGCCGCCTTTCTCACGCTCAGCCTGGTGCCCGTGACCATCATCCAGCAGATGGGCGTGACGGCGGCCGTGGGCATCCTGCTCAAGATCGTCAGTAACCTCATCATGCTGCCGCTGCTCGCTTCCTACGTGAAATATGGCGAGCATTACGTGGAGCGCATGAACCGGGCGCAGGAAATCCGGCTCGCCATCATGCGCTGGCTGGCGCAGATCGTCCGTCCCCGTCACGCCTTCATGACGCTGGGCGTGGCCGCCATTTTCGTGACCATCGCCACCTTCGAGGCGCAGGACCGGCGGGTGGGCGTGCGCGACGTGCCCGCGCCCGAACTCAAGGCCGAAGCGCAGTACAATCAGGACGCCACGGTTCTGGAGGAACGGTTCGGCTTCTCACCCGGCGTCTTCACCACCTATGTGGATACGCCCCCCGGCGGCTGCCGGGCGGGGGCGGCCTGGCAGGCCTCCGAACGGTTCTTCAACGGCATCGACGACACGCGCGGCGTCTCGGCCATCGCCTCCCTGCCCATTGCGATGGAGATGAACACGCTCAAGGCCATCACCAAGGCGCAGGCCGTGCGCGAGGTGACCTCGGCGCCCAACCGGCTGGTAACCACGCCCGTGGGCGTCATCCGGCTGGGCGCGCTGGCGCCGGCCGACTGCACCGCCCTGCCCATGCTCATCACCACCACCGACCAGAGCGCGGAAACCCTGCGCACCGTGGCCCAGACCGCGCGCTCGGTAACCGCGCTGGGCCCCGGCGATGCCGCGAAAAAGACGGACATGCCCATCAAGTATTCCGTGGGCGGAGGAACGCTGGGGCTTCAGGCGGCCATGAACGAGGTGGTGCGCAAGTGGGAATTCCCGGCCCTGCTCGCCATCTTCGGCGCCATCGTCTTCATCGTCGCCGCCGCCTACCGGGACTGGAAGGCCGTGCTGTGCTGCGCGGCGCCGCTGGTCATCGTCACCCTGTGCGGGCTGTGGCTGATCGCCGAGTTCGACGTGGGCATCACCATCTCAACCCTCCCCGTGCTGATTCTCAGTGTGGGGATCGGGGTGGATTACGCCTTCTATTTCTATAACCGGCTGCATGTGCACCTGGCGAACCGCTACGACATGGTGGACGCCTTCTCCCAGGCGATGGAGGAAGCGGGCTCGGCGGTGATCGTCACCGGCATGACGCTGGCGCTGGGCGTCGCCGTGTGGGCGTTCTCGATCCTCGAATTCCAGGCGACGATGGGGCTGATGCTCTCCTTCATGTTCGTGGTCAACACGGTCGCCGCCATCACCGTGCTGCCCTCCCTCGCCGTGGCGCTGGACTGGTTCTTCCCGCGCCGTTCCGTCATGCGCCTGACGGTGTGACGGTGATAAAACCCGCCGTCCCCGGGCGCGGCAGGGTGCATAACGCTGCAAGGATGCGTTGCACGAAGCACGCGCGCCTTCGCACCTGCACACGCTTCCCGGGCATCCCGGGCTCGCGCCCTCAAAACCTCCGACTCGGATGCTCTTCGCCCCCGAATCCTTCGATCCCGCCATGTCATTTCCGGACGCATCCGTTCAGGGGGTGGCCGGGGCCTGTTTGGCGAAATTCATGGCCTGGCCCACAGCATGGCCACTTGGGTGGTCGCAGGGCGGGGCCGGGACGGTAATCCTCGCCTCCCGGACCTCTCACCCTCGGACCTCCGGCCTCTGATTATCCCCGCCCCTTGCGCGCCGGTGTAGCATCGCCCCCATGACCGATGCCGCCGTCAGCGACGATCATGACGCCAACTGCGTGCCTGCCCTGTGGGCCGCGGCGCGCCGGTTTCTGGGCCGGCTGATCGGCCTGTGCGGCGCGCCGTGCGTTCTGGTGACGGACCCGTTTCTGTCGCTGAAGGAACGGCGCGGGATTCTCCACTGGCTGCGGCCGGTGGAAAGCCTCGTCCGGCGGCTGCTGGTGGCGGAAGCCGTGCGGATCGCCGAAACCCGGCCGTCCGGGACGGACAGGCGGCGCGCAAAGGTGCGCCGGCCGGTTTATCCCTTTTGCCGCGTCAGCTTTCCGGACCCGGAAAATCCGGCGACCTGGGCCGTGCGCTTTTCGGTCTCCGAGCCGTCAATCCGGAAATCCTCCGTGCGCATTTCCCCGCGCATACACGTTCTTGACCTCGACGGCCACGCCAATGTCCTGGTCCCGGCGGCGCGGAACCGCGCCATTGCGCAACACCGCGAGAGAATGCGGCGCACGGAGGAAATCCCCGTGCCCGCCCGGATGCGGCGCAAACGCCGCCCCAGGGCCGGCAGCCCCTGGCCGCTGGCAAGGCGCATCGAGGCGCTGACACGGGTGCTGGAAAATCCCGAACTCTATGCACGCCGTCTGGCGCGCCGCCTGCGCAAGAACAGGGACCGGCTCTTCCGCGTCTGCCGCCCGCCGCCCCTGCTCCCCCGGACGAACCGCCGCACCCTGCCGAAACCTGCATCCGCCGGGCCAGCGAACGCGCGCTGGAGGCGCTGGAGGCGTTCGAATATGTAG
>JBKHIN010000253.1:0-4923 GCA_046538635.1 Alphaproteobacteria bacterium | reverse complement strand
CGCCGCTCACTCGCCCTCACCTTCACGCTTTCGGACTTGAGCTGCCCGCAGGCCGCCATGATGTCGCGCCCGCGCGGGGTGCGCACGGGGCTGGCATAGCCCGCCCGGTTGACCACCTCGGCGAAGGCCTCGATCTGTTCCCAGTCGGAACATTCATACGGCGCGCCCGGCCACGGGTTGAAGGGGATCAGGTTGATCTTGGCCGGAATGCCCTTCAGCAGGCGCACCAGTTCCTTCGCGTCCGAGAGACTGTCGTTCACGCCCTTCAGCATGACATATTCAAAGGTAATGCGCCGGGCATTGGAGAGACCCGGAAAGTTCCGGCAGGCGTCCAGAAGCTCCGCAATCGGATATTTTTTGTTCAGCGGCACCAGCTCGTTGCGCAGATCATCGCGCACCGCGTGCAGCGAGATCGCCAGCATCACGCCCATTTCGCTGCCAACGCGCGGGATCATGGGCACCACGCCCGAGGTGGAAAGGGTGACGCGGCGCTTGCCCAGTCCCAGCCCGTCGCCATCCGCGACGATGGCGAGCCCCGCCTTCACATTGTCGAAATTGTAGAGCGGCTCGCCCATGCCCATCATGACGACGTTGGTCAGCTGGCGCCGCTCCAGCCTGCCGCCCGCTCCCGGCCATTCCTCCAGCGCGTCGCGGGCCACCAGCACCTGGGCGACGATCTCGCGGGGGGTGAGGTTATGCACCAGCGGCTGGGTGCCCGTGTGGCAAAAGCGGCAGTTGAGCGTGCAGCCCACCTGCGAGGAGATGCACAGCGTGCCCCGCTCTCCGTCGGGAATGAAGACCGTCTCCACCTCCTTGCCGGGGCCCAGCCGCAACAGCCATTTGCGCGTGCCGTCGGTGGAGGTCTGCGCCGAGACGATCTCCGGCCGGGCCGCCGAAAACCGTTCCGCCAGCCCGGCGCGCAGGTCCTTCGACAGGTTCGTCATGTCCGCGAAGCGCGCCGCGCCGCGCACATAGAGCCAGTTCCACAATTGGCGGGCGCGCATGCGCGCCTGGCCCTCCGGCACGAGGCCGCTCTCCGCCAGAAGGGCGGCCAGTTGCGGCCGCGAAAGGCCGATCAGATTGTCGCCGTCCGGCGCGGCGGCGGCCCGGCCATTGCCGGGCGGGAAATGGATTTCGGTCATTTACGCTTTCATGGGCGCCGCCGCCGGGAGGCGCATCAGGCTCCTTCCCGGCCGCAGGCGTCGTCGATCTTGTCCAGTGCTGCGGTAACGCCGCTCAGGGAATAGCGATCCGTGGACCGCGTTCCCCGCCTGGACATGCCGGTCACCGTCATTCTGACGCCCGCCTTCATGGTTTCGATCAGTTTGCGTTCCTCGGCATTGTCCTCGATCCACGCGCCGTCCTCGTTGACCTTCATCCGGAAACTGTCGGATCCGATCTTGATAGTGGGCGAAAAGGTCTTCTTGAATGGATAGCCGATGATGACGCTGGGTTCCCCGTATTTGTTCTTCGCGGTCCAGTGCGTCACCATGAAAAACACGTCGCCGCGGCGCGCCCGGCGCGACAGTTTCTTCGACTTGGGCTCGGAAATCACGAAACAGACCTTGCCGTTCCCGTCATCATAGCTGAACGCGCTCCAGTCCCCGAAAGTGCCCAGCGATTGCGGCGCCGCGGTTGCCGGGCCCGTCCCTGCCGCCAGGGCCGTCAGCGTCGCGGCGATGACACAGATCATCCTGTTCTTCAGCATCGTGGTTCTTGGTTCCCTTGCTCACTTGCCCCGAATTGTTGCTCTGCCTTCTCTCCTAAAGGAAACGCGGCCCAAAGTCAGCCCCGCCGTCGGATCGAGGGCGCGCACCCGCACCATGCTGCGTGGACATTAACCCCCGCCCATGTAAATTGGCGCTCCGAGTGCTCTCGCCATACTCAACTGAATTCGTTCCCGTGTCGGAAACTGCGCCCAAAGCCCCCGCCCTGCCCGACAGGGATGCGCTGGCCGCCCTCGTGGAAGCGGTGGCGGCCGGCCGCGACAGAAGCGCCTTTGCGGAACTGTTCACCCATTTCGCGCCGCGCATCAAGGGCTACATGATCCGCCTGGGCGCGGAACCGGCGCAGGCGGAGGAGCTGACCCAGGACGCCATGCTCACCGTCTGGCGCAAGGCGTACACCTTCGACCGGCGCCAGGCCTCCGTGTCCACCTGGCTGTTCACCATCGCGCGCAACCGGCGCATCGACATCCTGCGCCGCGAGGGGCGCCCGGAGTTCGATCCGAACGACCCCCTGCTGGTGCCCGATCCCGCGCCTGCGCCCGATTCCCTGGCCCAACAGGCCCAGCGGGAGGAGCGCCTGCGCCGCGCCATGACGCAGCTTCCCTCCGAGCAGCTCGATCTGCTGCAGAGGGCGTTTTTCAGCGGCCGTTCCCATCGCGACATCGCCGGGGACACCGGGCTGCCCCTGGGCACGGTAAAGTCGCGGCTGCGGCTGGCCTTCGGCCATTTGCGCAGGGCGCTCGAAGAGGACCGGTGAGGGGCCGCGGCCGCGGCTTGGAATGACAGAGGCGTGAGATAGATTAATGGTTATGAATTCGGCGCCCACTCATCATCCGGACAGCGAGGTTCTGCTGGCGCGCGCAGCGGGCGGTCTCGATCCGGCCATCGCCCTTGCCGTGTCGGCGCATCTCGATCTGTGCCCGCGCTGCGCCCGGCGCGCGGCGATGCTGGATGTTGCGGGCGGAACCGTTCTGGAGCAAACGCCGCCCGTTGAACTGTCGCCCGGCGCGCTGGAGCGCACGCTGGACCGTCTGGACGGCGCGGAAAGGCCAGTGCCGGAGACGGCCGCGGCCGCGGCAAAGCTGCATGCCCTCGGACTTGAAAACGTGCCCCGCTCCCTGCGTCCGTTGACCGCCGCGGCGGCCGAAAAACGGGGCTGGAAACGCTATCCGGGCGGGGTCAGCGAGTTCCTGCTGCGCAAGGACCCGCACGGCGTGGAACTGCGCTATCTGCTGGTCCCGCCGGGCATCGGCGTGCCGCGCCACACCCATGCCGGCACGGAGGTGACCGTGGTCGTAACCGGCGCCTTCCGCGACGAGACCGGCGTTTACGGGCGGGGAGATCTGGAAATCTGCACGGCCGACCTCACCCACCGGCCGGTCGCGGGCACGGAAGAACCCTGCCTGGCCTTCACCGTCATCAATGCGCCGTTGCGCTTCACGGGCGCACTGGGCGCGCTGCAGCGGGCTTTCGGTTCGGCCTGAGCACCCTGTTCGCGTTCATTGCGCGGCCCTGACTTCGGGCCGCATCGCGTCACCGTCAAGCGTTCGCGGGCGGACCGCCGGCCATGACGGGCCGGTCCTCGAAGCGGCCCAGGCTGATCAGCCGGTCATACATCACGATGGCGCCCGCGATACCAACATTCAGGCAG
This sequence comes from Alphaproteobacteria bacterium, assembly GCA_046538635.1. Lineage (GTDB taxonomy): Bacteria > Pseudomonadota > Alphaproteobacteria > JAJFIK01 > JAJFIK01 > JBKHIN01. Next base: position 1,545 of record JBKHIN010000253.1, on the reverse strand, counting down.
AACTTCGTGGGGATGCGGATGACATGGTCGGCGCGTGCCAGCAGTTCCGGCGAAACGCTGCCCCGCTCGCGCCCCAGCACATAGGCCGCCCGCACCGGGTGCCGGAAGGAGGGCAGTTCCGCGGCCTCCTCCACCAATTCGATGGCGACCAGGCGGCAGTCGCGCGGCAGTTCCATCGCCGCGACCGACTCCCACTCGTAATAGGGGACGTGGCCCAGGGCACGGGAGGTGTCGGACTTCGCCTCCTTCACCCGGTAATGGGCGTTGACCGTGAACACGAAACTGGCGCCGAAAGCATGGGCCGTGCGAAACAGATTGCCCACATTGAACGGCTTGCTGATACCCTCGACACCGATTCCGAAATAACCGCGCATCGTTTTCTCCTCACCGGCGCGAACTGATAGCAGGATCGCGAATGACGGCAAATCCTCCGCTCATCGAGGCGGTCCGCGGCGGCCGCACGGAAAGCCGCCACCGGGGCGCCTTCGCGCTCGCCGATGCGGACGGGCGCCTTCTGGCGGCCTCGGGCGATGTGGAGACGCCCGTCTTCCCGCGTTCCTCCTACAAGCTGTTTCAGGCCGTGCCGCTGGTGGAAACCGGGGCGGCGGAGGCGTTCGACCTCGGCGACGCCGAATTGTCGCTCGCCTGCGCCTCCCATTCCGGCGAGGCGCGCCATGTGGACACCGTGCGCGCCTGGCTGCGCCGCCTGGACCTCAGTGAGGATGCGCTGGAGTGCGGCGTGCACCGGCCGCGGCACGAAGCCTCCGCCGACGCCCTCATCCGGGCGGGCGAGGCATTCGCCCAGGCGCACAACAACTGTTCGGGCAAGCATACCGGATTTCTGAGCATCGCCCGGCATCTGGGCGCTCCGGCCGAAGGCTACACGAAGCCGGACCACGAGGTTCAGCGCCTGGTCACGGAAACCATCTGCGCCCTGTCCGGTTTCGACGCCGCGCGCGCTGGCATCGCCATCGACGGCTGTTCCGCCCCCGCGCTCGCCATGCCGCTGGCGGCGCTTGCCACCGGCATGGCCCGCTGCGCGGACCCCTCGGGCCTTCCCGGCGGCAGGGCGGCGGCGGCAGGCCGTCTCACCGCCGCCATTGCCGCGGAGCCCTTCATGATCGCAGGGACGGAGCGTTGCTGCACAACCCTCATCGAGGAAAGCGGCAGGCGGGCGCTGGTCAAGGTGGGCGCGGAGGGCGTCTATGCGGGCCTCGTGCCGGAGCGGGGGCTCGGCATCGCGCTCAAGATCGACGACGGCGGCACGCGGGCGGCCGAGGTCGCGATGGCCGCCATTCTGGTGCGTCTCGGCCTGATCGATCCGGAGGCGCCCCGGGTGCGCGCCTTCCACCGGCCCGTGATCCGCAACTGGCGCGGACTGGAGACCGGGATCCTGAAAGAGACCGGCACCGCCTTCCAAATTGGAGTATGATGCGAATCAGGAAGGTTTTCCGCCCGCAGGGGGCGTTCGTATAGTGCCGTGTTGATGAGCAAGCCGCCGAAAGCGAAACCACGCCAGAGGCCGCGCGCCGGACCGGGCAATCC
>JBKHIN010000252.1:0-4935 GCA_046538635.1 Alphaproteobacteria bacterium | reverse complement strand
AATGGCCTGCCGGAAATTGCCGAGTTCTATCTCGCACTGGGCGGCGAAGAGAAGCAGCGCGGCGCGCCGGTCCGGTTCAAGACCGCCCCTGGCCAACGCTTGCCTGGTGTTATACAGCGCTTCGGGACAACGGCCCTCTGTCAGAACTCGATTAAGGTCGTAGTACACGCGGTCATCGATATAGGGCTTCGTGTAATCGATGCCGTTTTCCCGCTCCGCCGCTTTTGCACAGGCCGGCGCCGCGGCGGACGGAGCAATCACCGCTACGGCTGCGAGTAGGGCGGCCGTGAATATGCGGATCGCAAACCTTCCTTCTGGAAAGCGAAACAGCAAAGCACCCATGACACCTCCCTCGTGCCGCCCCTGCCTGCTGGTGTTACCCCGGTATTTCTTCCGTGAGCCAATGTTCTCCGGTTCTTAACTCGGCCGGGATGAGCGGAAACGAGGTCGCGGAAAGACACCGGGCGCCACGGATTTGCCCGCCCCTCTCACGTCTAGTCCGTAACCTCATTGTATTTGCGCTGATATTCGGTCGCCGTCTCGAAGTCCGGCGGTTCCTTGGCCAGGTAGAGGCGGCTTAAGAGAAGATAGTTGTCGGCCTTCTCCGCATCGTTCAGGGCGCCGCCTTGGAGCGCCTTGTCGGCGTCGCGGATGGCCCGGTCGCGGTTGCCGAGCCGCGCCTCCAGCCGGGCGGAGAGGGCAAGCAATCCGGCGCGTTTGTCCGCACGCCGTTCTTCGGCCAGCTTCGAACGCGTCAGCTTGAGGGCTTCGCGATATTCGCCCCTCGCCATCATTCCCTCGACGCCGGAGTCCGGAGTACAATCCTCTTCGGGGAACAGATTGCATTTAGCGGCGCGGTCATCGATGAAGGGCTCGGTATAATCGATGCCGTTCTTTTTCTTCGCCGCGTCCGCCGCGGCCGGGGCAGCGGCGAGCAGCGCCGCCGCGAGGACGGGTGACCACCGGAAAAGTTTTCGGGTCGGGATCATCGTTTCTGCTCCCAGGTTCGAGTGAAAGCCATGTTCGGCCCATTGCCGGCCCTCGCCGGCCCATTGTAGCGGGCTACAGCCTGGTTACCGCTCATGGGCCCGCGCCCTTCTGAATAATCTGCGCCGCCTCCTGCGCAGAACTTTGGGCCCGTTCCAGCACCGTCACGCGCTGCTCGTGCAGATTTTCGCATGCGGTCAGCAGACTGACGGATTCAGAGGGGTTGCCCTCTTCTCCTGCCGCTGCCTGTTGCCGGGCTTCGGCGGCGCGCGCCACATCCCCGCGCGCCCGTTCCAGAGCGCCCGCCCTGAGGCGCGCCATCACGGCCAGCCAGAACCCGGCGAAACGCGTTTCATCCTGTTCCCGGGACCGCCCTTCCCCCGGCCCGGCGGCGGATTCGGCCAGGCGCAAGGCAACCTGCGCCTTGACGGCGAGCATCACGTCCTCCAGCATCACGAAGGCGCCCTTCTGGCAGGCATGGAGCACGGCACCCGCGGGGCCGGCCGGAGGACGAGCGCTCCCCCCCGCTTTGCGCGCATAGGCCGCCCAGGCGAGCGCGTGCTTCCGGCAATTTTTCTGTCTTGCAGCGCCTTCATATTGCTTCAATGCGGCGTTGCGGCGGGAGAGATTATAAAGCGCGTGGGCCCACTGGGTCCGGTGCCAGCAATGAACGCCCCACCTGTCTTCCATCAGCACACGGCCAAGATGGTCTTCCGCGCGCTTCCAGTCCTGCTGCTCGAACCAGGTCCAGCCGATCATGAGATCATGCTCTCCGGGTCCCGGGCCGCGCGAGGTTTCCCGCAGGGCGGCGCGCGCCTGTTCCCATTCGCGCAGCATCAGCCAGATATCGGCCAGCCGGCGCCAATTCTCCCGGCTGTCCTCAATGCGCCCGGCCTCCATCTCCCCGCGCAGAATGCGCGCGGCCGCGCGCTGATCGCCATAGGTGAGCGTGAGATTGACCAGGTGAACGAGATCTTCCCGGGAATCGAGCCGGCCCCCCTCATAGCGCTGGGCGAAGCTCCGGAAATCCTGTTCGGTATGTCCGATGGCCACGGCGGAGCGGGCCGCGAGCCCGGCGAAAGCTGCTGCAAGCATGAGCGTGAGAATAGGCCGGACAAAACCGGAACCGCTGCGCCGGAGGCAAAAGATGGCGCGCGTGGATGAACACATGACACTCACCGGTCTGGCGTCCCGCCCTCAAGGTGTGGCGGCGCAAACCGCGCCAGTATAGCGCTAAATGTCGCGTTTGCCGAGAGCGGCGCCATCCGGGCGCTCTCCGGGGTCGCGCGGCAGGAACGCGTCAATATCGCAGGAACGCCCGCCGCTCCTCCTCCCAAGCCTGTTCCTCCGGCGCGGTGAGAGCGTCGAGGTCCGCGGGGGCGGCGGCCGTGTCGTCCACCCATTCGCGCAGGCCGGGGCCGCCGTTTATCACGTCAATGGCGAGCTTGCCGAATTCGTATTCATACGGAAAATCGCGCCACAACTCATAATCCGGGTACAGACGGCGCACGGCCTTGAAGGCCAGCGCCTGCAGGCGCCAGGGGCGGAAGGCCTCGTGATCGTAGAAGGGGCCTTCGGCATGTATCTGCACGCCGTGGCACAGTTCGCCCGCATGTTTGTGGAAGGTGGGCTCGAACCAGCATTCGCGCAAGGTGCAGCCCTCCAGCCAGTGGGGCGCCAGCGCCTGCATTTCCGCCATGACGCGGCGCGCGTCGATATCGGGCGCGCCGAACAGTTCGAGCGGGCGCGTGGTGCCGCGCCCTTCGGAAAGCGTCGTGCCTTCCAGCATCACCGTGCCCGCATAGGCGCGCGTCATCCACAGGTTCGGGGCATTGGGGCTGGGGTTGATCCACACGCGCTCATCCAGCGGCCAGCCGAAGCCCGGCGCGGCGGCGGGCCGCCAGCCTTCCATCTCGATCACCCGGTAATCCACGTCGAGGCCCAGCCTTTCGATGAACCAGAAACCCAGTTCGCCCAGCGTCAGCCCGTGGCGCATGGGCAGCGGCCCGGCGCCCACGAAGCTCTCCCAGCCCTCGCGCAGCCTCAAGCCTTCCACCGGACGGCCGGCGGGGTTGGGCCGGTCCAGTACCCATACGGATTTTCCGTGTTCGGCCGCCGCCTCCAGCATGTAGCGCAGCGTGGTGATGAAGGTGTAGATGCGGCAGCCCAGATCCTGAAGGTCGATCAGCAGCACGTCGAAGGTGCTCATCATCTGGCCCGTGGGGCGGCGCACCTCGCCATAGAGGCTGAAGACGGGAATGCCGTGCACGGGATCGTCGAAGTCCGGCGACTCGATCATGTTGTCCTGCTTGTCGCCGCGCAGGCCGTGCTGGGGGCCGAAGGCGGCCGTCAAGCGGAGATCGCCGCATTCCGCCAGCGCGTCCAGCGAATGGGTCAGCTCCGCCGTCACCGAGGCGGGATGGGCGAGCAGCGCCACGCGCTGCCCCTGAAGCGGGGCGCGCAGGCGGGCGTCTTCCAGAAGCCGATCGATGCCGAATCTCATGGCCGTAACGCTGCGGGAAGTTCGAGCGCAAAGCAATCGGAATGGTGAAAATCCGGCTGGCCCGGCGGATGCGCCAGCGCCCAGTACGATTTGCTTCCGTCCGTCTCCTCGATCACCGCGGAAAGGCCGAGGCGACAGGCTGCCTGAGGGACAAAATCCGGAAGCCCGTCCAGGTCCAGCAGGGCCCGCAATTCGAAACCTCCGCCGCCGCAGCGGATCTGGATGTCCGGTGCGCCGAAGCCTTTGGCGGCCCGCATGCCTTCCCGGTAGCCTTCGAAAGCGTAGGCCGCCCATTGTGTGGAGGGCGCAAGATTGAATTCGTAATAGGCGTCGCCCGCCGGTTCGCGCAGAAAGGCCTCAAAACAGGTCTGTTGCCAGAGGCCGTCCGTGCGCTCCGGCGCCGCCGGGGGCGGGAGGCGCAGGCCGCCGGTGGTCCCGGTCACCGCAAAGCTCAGCGCCAGACCGCTCCCGCCCAGACGCATCGCCTCCACCTCGATGCGGGACACCGCCGCGCACCGGGAGTCGGGATGAAGTTTCAGCCGATGCAGCATGTCCCCTGGGCCCGGCTCACTCGCCGGAGCGGCCCATGGCGTCTTCCTCGAGCCGGGTGATGGGGCCGTCGCGGAACAGATAGGTGCGCAACTGCTTGTCGAAATGCCTGTCGTTGCGCCGCAGCCATTCCAGCGCCATGGCGGCGTGCTCGATCTCCTCGCGCATATTGTGCAGCAGGATGGCCTTCAGCTCCTGGTCCTCGCAGTCGTCCGCACGCTGACGGTACCAGTCCACGGCCTCCAGTTCCTCCATCAGCGAGGAAATCGCCTGATGCATGTGGATGGTTTCCTTGGTCAGCCGCTCGCGCGGCGCATGAAGCGATTCAGATGACATGATTTCACTCTCCGCAGTTACCGTGGCCCGCGCCGGGGCGCGGCCGTTCTTCCTACCGCCGCCCCCGGGGGGTGCGGAACCCTTGAACAATTTGCGCCAGATCATCGCCTGACACCGGCATATTCAAATCCCTGCATGGCGCAAGACTAGGCATTTGCGCCGCCCGCGCAAAGGCCGCCATTGCCGCAGGGTGTTCGCTCGCTTAACTCCTCCATTATGAACGCGCCGTCACAGGATACGCTGAACCGCCTGAAGGCGGTGCTGGGCGACAAGGGCTGGAGCGACGAGCCCGCAACCCTCGAGCCATACTTGCACGAATGGCGCGGGCGCTATCAGGGCGCGACGCCGCTGCTGGTTCGTCCCGCCTCCACACAGGAGGTGGCGGAACTGGTGCGCATCTGCGCGGAGACGGGCACAGGCATCGTGCCCCAGGGGGGCAATACGGGGCTCGTGGGCGGGCAGATTCCGTCAGGGCCGGAGATTCTGCTCAGCCTGAGGCGCATGAACCGCATCGCCGAGCCCGACGCGGAGGACAACGCCATCGAGGTGCAGGCCGGGGC
>JBKHIN010000251.1:0-4939 GCA_046538635.1 Alphaproteobacteria bacterium | reverse complement strand
AACTGGTGGGAGAACCACATGCTCTCCATCTCGGCGCCGTTCATGACGATGATCCGGCACCGCGTATAGGGATCGACGGTGTTGGTATCGTAGGGCTCGACATTCAGCTCCCGCCAGCTCCTGAGCTGCCGGTCGAGAGGAATGCCCTTTTCCTCAAGGGGGTTGAAAGACATGGAGGCTCCTTTCCAAATGGGCTGCGGCCATTAGAAAGGGGAAGGGCAAACGGCCCGTAAAAGGCCGGTCGTTTCGGTTCGATTTCTGCCGCCGGTTGGGGTGCGAAGCATTGTTCGCCCTTCCCGGCAGAGCGGGCAGCCGTCCGGCGCCGGAAGACCCGCCCGGAGGTGCCGGGCGGGGGCATTCATGGCGTTCAGCGCGCCGTCATTCGGGACGCCCGGAGCGGTCCCGGGCATCGCCGATCCGGCACTCGCCCCGGTGCAGCACGTTCGCGCCCGCCGAGGCGGCCTTGCAGGCATTGGAATAGGTTTCGCCATCGCAGCCGCACACGGGTTGGTATTCCTCGGTGCAGATTTCCGGCTGCTTCTTGCAGACGCCCTGAACGTCGGCGATGCGGCAATCGCCGGTCTCGAAGCGGCAGTATTCGCCCTGCCCGCAGCCCACGCCCGCGATGCCGCCGCAGACGCGCGGACCGTCCGGCGGGGGCCGGGTATCGTCCCGGCACCGGCCCTCATGCAAAACGCTGGTTCCCGCGGCCGCGGCCATGCACTTGTTGCCGTAGGTGCGCCCGTTGCAGCCGCACACGGGGCGGTATTCCTTGGTGCACGCCTCCGGCCGGGGCTTGCACACGCCCTGCATGTCCGGGATGCGGCATTCCCCCTTTTCGAAATGACAATACTGGCCGCCAGGGCACATCACCCCGGCGATGCCGCCGCACACTGGCTGCTGCCGGGCGAACGCCTGCGCGGCGGGGGCGGCGACTACGATCAGCACGGCCGCCAGGGTGGCGGCGCTCAGCCGTAAGATGAGTTCGGACACGGATTTCTCCCTCTTGCTGCAAGCGGGGCGAGCCGCGGGGAGATTAACAGCCTCGCCGGAAGGAGGCGACAGCGACCGGCCGCAAACGCACCGGTATGCGGCAAGCTCACAGGAGGGGCGGGGTGCCGCGCGAACGCCGCCCGCAGGCGTGGCGGATCCCGCCCCCTCCATGCGGGCGGGATCTTCCCGTGGCGGTGCGGCGTCAGGGCCGCTGCATCTGGCGAGTGCGGTCCCGGCACTTGCCGGTGTGCCGGATGCTCATTCCCGCCGCGGCGGCGGCGCATTTGTTGCCATAGGTCTTGCCGTCGCAGCCGCATACCGGGCGGTATTCGCGGGTGCAGGCGCGGGGCCGGGATTTGCAGACGCCCTGCCGGTCGGCGATACGGCAGGTGCCGGGCCTGAACCGGCAATATTCGCCGCGTCCGCAGCGAATGCCGGCGATGCCGCCGCACACCCGGGCCTTGCCCGAGGACGGCGCCTTCAGGCGGGGATCCGGGTCCGGCTTCACAGGATCAGTGGGATTTTTCAGGCGGCCGCGGCACTTGCCGTCATGCAGAACGCTGACGCCCGCCGCCGCCGCGCTGCAGGCATTGCCGTAGGTCCTGCCGTCGCAGCCGCAGACGGGCCGGTATTCCCGGGTGCACATATCCGGGCGCTGCTTGCAGGCACCCTGGGCGCCCGGTTCCTTGCAGGTTCCCTTGGCGTGAAAACAGTACTGGCCCTTACCGCACGTGTCTCCGGCGGAACCGCCGCAGATGATCTTGGCCTGCACGGCCGGAGCGGCCAGCAGGACGAGCAGGGCGGCAAATGCCGCAACGCTCAGCCTTGGAATGAGTCGGGTCACGGGTTTCTCCCTTTTGCCGGGCCGAGCGAGCCTTCGAAGAGATTATCAGGAGTCAGGGAAGGGGGCGAGCGATGGGTGTTGCAGATCGGTCGTGCCCCGCCTCTCGTCCTCGGACGCCCCCCGGCGCAAAGCCGGGGAAAGATCCGAGGACTCCGTGCGGGTTGCTGAACGGAGGCTTGCGGGACATGGCTGGAGGAAACAGCATGTCCTGAGACGGTAATCACCTGACAGTTTGGTCCGCGGGGCGGGCGCGCGGACTCAATCAGCGATGAAGCCGCGCCGCAACAGCCGCTTGACATGCTCCGCATACTGTTCCGGTGTCCACCCAAGTTCCCGGGTCAGTTCGCGCCACGGTCCGGGCATTGTGACCGTGTAGCAGAGATCCGCGGCCGTCTCGACGCTCCAGCCCTTGACGAGTTTGCCTTCCCCGGCAATGCGCCGGATGATGGCGGTGATCTGGGCGCGGCGGCTGTTCATTCTGTTCCGCCACGCTGCGGCTATCGCCTCGTCCTGGTACTGAGCGGCTTCGAGTACCCTGGCGACCTTGTCGACCCTTGCCGTGTAAACGCTCAGCCCCTCAATCATTCTGTCGAGAACCTCCGCTCCGGAAGGCGCATCGAAAATGTGCCGGACAATGTCCTCTTTTCCGAATGACTGATCGATATGCTCCACGAGAGCGACCATCAGGCCGGTACGGTCGCCGAAATGGAGATAGATCGCCTGCCGGGAGATGCCGGCCTCCCCGGCAACATCCGCCAGTCTCGGACTCACGCCCTTTCGCTCGATAAGCCGCCAGGCGGCTTCCAGGATCCGGTGTCTGGTCTCGGGGGTCCCGAACGAGCTGTCGCGACTTGACATCATGTCAATTAACCGTAATGTCAGGTTTACACGGTGTAAACCTAATGTCTTCCCGGCTGGCGGGAAAGGGTGCGAAGTTGAGGCATGGGGAGCATGGACCATCATGGGGAAATCGTCGATACGGTCGTGATCGGCGGGGGACAGGCCGGTCTGGCGGTCGGATATTATCTGCGCAAGCGAAAGGCCGATTTCGTCATTCTGGACGCCGGCGAGCGGGTTGGAGACGCCTGGCGAAATCGATGGGATTCGCTGCGCCTGTTCACTCCGGCGCGGTTCAACGGGCTTCCGGGGATGCGTTTTCCGGCACCGCCGACTCACTACCCCACCAAGGACGAGGTCGCCGATTACCTTGAGGCTTATGCCGGGCGTTTCAAGCTCCCGGTGCGAAACGGCTGCAGGGTCGAAAAGCTGTCGAAGAGCGGGGACGGCTTTATCGTGTCGACCGGAAACGGAAACTTCATGGCGCGCAACGTGGTCGTTGCGATGTCGAATTACCAGCTTCCGGGAATACCGGAGTTTGCCTCAAAACTCAGTCCGGAAATCGTTCAATTGCATGCCGGCGAATACCGGAATCCCGGCGTGTTGCGGGAGGGCGGCGTTCTCGTCGTCGGCGCCGCCAATTCGGGATGTGAAATTGCGCTTGACTGTGCGAAGGCCCACCGGACCTGGCTCTCGGGGCGTCACCCGGGCCATGTTCCGTTCAGGATCGAAAGCTGGTTCGGGCGCCATATCGGCGTTCCGTTCGTCGTCGGATTGCTTTTCCATCGCATCCTGTCGGTGGGGACGCCCATCGGGCGCAAGGTCCGGCCCAAACTGGTTGGTTCGGTGGGGCCGAATGTCCGTATCAAGCCGAAGGATATCGCTGCGGCGGGCATTGAAACCGTACCCAAAACGGTTGGGGTAAAGAACGGAAAGCCCGTCCTGGAAGACGGCCGCGTGCTGGACGTGGCCAATGTCATCTGGTGTACCGGCTACCGGCCGGACTTTTCCTGGGTTGACCTGCCGGTATTCGGTGACGAGGACGATCCGAAGGAACCCTTGCACGACCGGGGTGTCGTCGCGTCCGAGCCGGGCCTCTATTTCGTCGGGCTCTTCTTTCTCCGTTCCATCACCTCATCGTTCCTGCGCGGTGTGGGCAGGGATGCGAAGCACGTTGTGAAGGTCCTGAAGTCGGGGGCCCGTTGAAGGTTTCCGCGGCTGGAGTATCCATCCGCACACGTTCTGTCTACCGCCCCTTCCGCTTCCCCTTGTAGGCCCGCGTGCCGGGGCGGCCGGATTTGGAGCGGGCGCGGGCCGGGCGGCCGCCGTCGCCACCGCCCGCCTTCGCCACGGCCTCCTGCCGGGCGAAGGGATCGTCGGCGATGGCGAGATCCGTTTCCTGAAGGCGCTTGATCTCGTCGCGCAGGCGCGCCGCCTCCTCGAATTCCAGGTCGCCCGCGGCCTCGCGCATGCGCCGTTCGAGGTCGGCGATATGGGCCTGCAGGTTGTGGCCGACGAGGCCTTCCTCCGCCAGGCCCGTATCCACGCGCACATGGTCGCGCTCATAGAGGCTTTCGAGAATGTCGCCGATATTCTTGCGGATGGATTCGGGCGTGATGCCGTTCGCCTCGTTATAGGCAAGTTGCTTCTCGCGGCGGCGTTCGGTTTCGGCGATGGCGCGTTCCAGTGAGCCGGTCATGTGGTCCGCATAAAGAATGACGCGGCCGTCCACGTTCCGCGCGGCGCGGCCGATGGTCTGGATGAGGGACGTTTCGGAACGCAGGAAGCCTTCCTTGTCCGCGTCCAGAATGGCCACCAGCGCACATTCGGGAATGTCGAGCCCCTCGCGCAGCAGGTTGATGCCCACCAGAATGTCAAAGGCCCCGAGCCGCAGGTCGCGGATGATCTCGATGCGTTCCAGCGTGTCGATGTCCGAATGCATGTAGCGCACGCGCAATCCCTGCTCGTGCATGTATTCGGTCAGGTCCTCCGCCATGCGTTTCGTCAGTGTGGTGACGAGCACCCGGTAGCCGCGCTTGACCACGTCCCGGCACTCGGCGATCAGGTCGTCCACCTGGGCCGAGGCCGGGCGCACGATGGTTTCCGGGTCGATGAGGCCGGTGGGGCGGATCACCTGCTCGGTGAACACGCCGCCCGTCCGCTCGAGTTCCCACGGCCCCGGCGTGGCGGAGACGTGGACGGATTGCGGGCGCATGGCGTCCCATTCCTCGAATTTCAGCGGCCGGTTGTCGACGCAGGAGGGCA
>JBKHIN010000250.1:0-4948 GCA_046538635.1 Alphaproteobacteria bacterium | reverse complement strand
CCGGCATCGCCTTGGACACTGACACGCAGCGTTGGGATCAGGATGCGTGAACGCCGCCGCTTCCTGCGTTTGGCGCTTGACACAAACGGGGGCGCGGCTATAGTCGCGCTTCCGCGGGTCCGGGGCGGATGCGCGGACATGGCGTGTGCGTCGTTTCGTGCGCGCCGTTTATGAACATCCTCGAAATGCAAGGCCGACGCGCCATGTACGCAGTCATCAAGACGGGCGGCAAGCAATACAGGGTCGCCAGGGACGATTTCATCACGGTGGAGAAACTGCCTGCCGAGGTGGGCGACACCGTTCAGCTCGATCATGTGCTGATGGTCGGCGGCGACAAGCCGCAGCTCGGCAAGCCGCGCCTCGAGGGCGCCAGCGTGTCGGCCGAGGTGGTCGAGCAGACGCGCAGCCGCAAGATCATCGTCTTCAAGAAAAAGCGCCGCAAGAACTACCGGCGCAAGAAGGGGCACCGGCAGGATTTGACGGTGCTCAAGATCACGGGCATCAACGCCGCCGGCGGCGCCGGGAAGGCCGCTCCGAAGAAGGCGGCGAAGACGGAAGAGACCGCGGACAAGGCCCCCGCTGAAGCGTCCGAATCCGCGAAGGAGAGTTGAGCCATGGCCCACAAGAAAGCAGGCGGTTCCTCGCGCAACGGACGCGATTCGGAAGGCCGCCGTCTCGGCATCAAGAAGTACGGTGGCGAGCACGTCATTCCCGGTAACATCATCGCCCGCCAGCGCGGCACGAGGTGGCATCCGGGCGCCAATGTCGGCATGGGCAAGGATCACACCCTGTTCGCGCTGACGGAGGGTCACGTCTCCTTCAAGAAAGGCCGGCTCGGGCGCACCTTCATCTCCGTTCAGCCCGCCACGCCCGCAGAAGCGGCAGAGTAACCGCGGCGTTCATTCAAGGGATCGCCGCCCGGCGATCCGGCACCGAAAGTCCCAGGGGGAGGCCGTTTCGCCGCCCCCTTTTGTTTCCCCCGGGCGAACCGCGCGGGAACACCATGCGCCTTGTCATTCAAACCAACCGCCTGATCCTGAGGCTGCCGGTCGCGGCGGACGCGCCCGCCATTGCGCGCCAGATCGGGGTCTGGGAGGTCGCCTCCATGCTGTCCAAGGTGCCCTGGCCCTATGTGCCCTCGATGGCGGAGGACTGGCTGCACATGCAGGAACAGAGCCGCCGGGCAGGGCGCAGCGTGTCCTTCATGATCGCGCCCGCGGATGCGCCGGAGGAGGTGCTGGGCAACGTGTCCCTCAATGACCGCCGCGAGGGTGATGCCGAACTGGGCTACTGGCTGGGGGTCGACCATTGGGGCCAGGGCATCATGAGCGAGGCGGCGCGTGCGGCGGTGGCCTTCGGCTTCGACGTCTGGGGCCTTGAAACCATGAGCTCCGGCCATTTCGACGACAACCGGAATTCCGGCCGCGTGCTCGCCAAGCTGGGCTTCACGAAGACCGGTTCGGGCCCCATACCGTGCGCCGCGCGCAACAATGCCGCCGTTCCGCACACCTACCTGGCGCTCGAAGCCGCGGAGTGGTGGCGCGGCCCCGGTTCCGCCACAAGCCTGTGACCGGCTTGAGGGAAGGGAAGTGAAGCGCGGAGGTTCGCATGATCACGCCCATCTCCCTGCTCAGGGCGCGCCAGCCCGTTCTCCGGACGGGGCGCCTCGTGCTGCGGCCGCCGCGCAGCGCCGACACGGAGGCGCTGGCGCAGCATCTGTCCGATCCGGACGTGGCGCGCATGCTCATTCATGTGCCGCTGCCCTGCGGCCGGGCCCGTGCGGCAGCCTGGATCGGCGGCATGCGTGCGGAAATCCGCCGGGGGCGGGCCCGCTATTACGTTCTCCAGCAGGGGCCGGCCGTGGCCGGCCTGGCGGGGCTCACGGATATCGGCGCCGGCAGGGCGGAGCTGGGCTACTGGCTGGGCCGGAAATGGTGGGGGCGCGGACTGATGAGCGAGGCGGTGACGCCCATCCTGTGCGCCTCGTGGCGGCTCTCCGGACTGGAACGGATCGAGGCGGTTCACATGGCCGACAACGAGGCCTCTGCGCGCCTGCTGCTGGGGGCGGGCTTTCGCTATACGGGCGCGGTCAAGCTCCATTCGCGGGCCCGCGGAATGGACGTCCTGTGCCGCACCATGAGGCTGGACCGGGAATGGGCGGAGGCGCAAACCGGGCTCGCAACCGCCGCGCCCGCCGCCTGAATTTCTTGCATCGCGTCCGGCAAGGCCCTATTCCGGGCGCCCGGCCCGCCCTATCGCCGAGACGCTGAACCGATGAAATTTCTCGATCAGGCCAAGGTCTATATCCGCTCCGGCGACGGCGGCGCAGGCTGCGTGTCGTTCCGGCGCGAGAAATATGTGGAGTTCGGCGGCCCCGACGGGGGCGACGGCGGGCGGGGCGGCGACGTGTGGGCCGAATGCGTCGAAGGCCTGAACACGCTCATCGACTACCGCTACCGCCAGCATTTCAAGGCGGGCACGGGCGGCCACGGCATGGGCCGCAACCGCACCGGCGCGGGCGGCAGGGACGTGACCCTGAAACTGCCCGCGGGCACGCAGATTTTCGAGGAAGACGGCGAAACCCTGATCGCCGATCTCAAACAGCCGGGGGAGCGGGTCCTGCTGGCGCGCGGCGGCAATGGCGGCTTCGGCAACGCCCGTTTCAAGAGTTCCACCAATCAGGCGCCGCGCCGCGCCAATCCCGGCCAGGAGGGCGAGGAGAGGTGGATCTGGCTGCGCCTGAAGCTGATCGCCGATATCGGCATCGTGGGCCTGCCCAATGCGGGCAAGTCGACCTTTCTGGCCACGGTCAGCCGCGCCCGGCCCAGGATCGCCGACTATCCCTTCACCACGCTCCATCCGGGGCTCGGTACCGTGCCCATGCATGGCGACGCCTTCGTCATCGCCGACATTCCCGGCCTGATCGAAGGCGCGCATGAGGGCGCGGGGCTGGGCGTGCGCTTTCTGGGCCATGTGGAGCGCTGCGCGGCGCTCCTCCACCTGGTTGACGGCACACAGGAAGACGTGACCGGCGCATACCGCGTCATTCGCCGGGAAATCGAAAATTACGGCCATGGCCTCGCGCAAAAACGGGAGGTCGTCGCGCTGACCAAGGCGGACGCCCTGACGCCGGAAGAGCGGGAAGCGAAACGGGCGGCCTTGGCGCAGGAGACGGGCGGCAGCGTGGCCCTGCTCTCCGCCGTAAGCGGCGCCGGTGTTGATGCCTTGCTTAACGATCTCTGGGCCATCGTATCGTCGATGCGCAAGGAGCGTGCGGCCGGGGACGAGACGGCGGAAGCGCCATGGCGCCCCTGACGCCGCTCCCGGGGCGGACGAAACGCCTGTGGACAGGCGGCTGGGAATTTCGGAGGCTCATGCCGGGCCCGGCCGGGACCTTCCGGTTCCGGCACGGCGATGTGAGAAGATGGCCGGACTGCAAACCGTTCTGGCGGAAACGCCCGCCTCTGGTCGTGTTCTTCCCTGCCCGCCCGGGCCGCGAGGGGGGCGGCGCGCGGCGCACGCGCGAACAAAGCGGCCGTCTCCCGCAACATGGATCGGCGTGATGGAGACGGACAGAGAGAGGGCCCCGGCATCCGGTCCGCTTCTGTCGCTTGCAATCCGCGAGCGGGCGGCCCCCGGCATGCGCGTCGGCCTGCTGGGCGGCTCCTTCAATCCCGCCCATGAGGGCCACCGCCATGTGTCGCTGGTAGCCGGGCGCCGCCTCGGCCTGCACGCCGTCTGGTGGCTGGTTTCCCCCCAGAACCCGCTGAAATCCTCGGGTGACACGGCGGACTTCCAAAGGCGGTTCGCCGCCGCGAAGGCGCTGGCGCGCCATCCGCGCATCGTCGTGAGCGATCTGGAGGCCCGGCTGGGCACGCGCTACACGGCCGATACTTTGCGCGCCCTCAAATCCCGTTTTCCGGGCGTCCACTTTGTCTGGCTCATGGGTGCGGATAATCTGGTGCAATTGCCCCGGTGGAAGCATTGGCAGGACATCATGTCCCTCGTCCCCGTCGCCGTGATCGACCGCCCCGGCTATGCCCTGAGCGCCCGGCTGGGCAAGGCCGCCGAGACCTTCCGCCAGGCGCGGGTCCCGGAGACCGCGGCGCGCGCCTTTCCGCACGCCCGCCCCCCGGCCTGGATCTACCTGCACGCCAAGCTGAACCCGCTGTCCGCCACCGCCATAAGGCGAAAAGGCGGCTGGCCCTGAATGCGTTGTCTTGACCCCCGAACCGGAAAGGAGAAGCCGTCATGACGCTGACCGGAACCAAGCTGAAAGTCGGACCGCCGGAGGAGGCGGCGCACGCCCCCCTGGACCGCGAGGAATTCATCCGCCGCTATCGCGCCGTCCGGGCCATGAGCGCCGCGCTTGCCGATCCGCTGACGCCCGAGGATCAAACCGTTCAGTCGATGCCCGATGTCAGCCCCACCAAATGGCATCTGGCGCACACCACCTGGTTCTTCGAAACCTTCATCCTGAAGCCCCGAGCCCCCTCCTACCGCGAATATCATCCGAACTACGACTATCTGTTCAATTCCTATTACCACACGGTCGGGCGCATGTATCCGCGTCCGGAACGTGGATTGATTTCCCGCCCCACGGCCGCGCAGGTGCGCCACTACCGGGACCATGTGGATGCCGCCATGCTGCGCCTGCTTGAGGAAGCCGGTGCGGAACTGTGGGAAGAGATTGCGCCGCTTGCGGAAATCGGCCTGCACCACGAACAGCAGCACCAGGAACTTCTGCTCACGGACATCAAACACGTCCTTTCCTGCAATCCCCTCCGGCCTGCGGCCTATGAAGACGGACCGGCCCGCGGAAGCCGCGCCCCCGGCATGGGCTGGCGCGGCTTCGAGGGCGGCATCGTTTCCGCGGGCGCCGCCGGTCCCGCCTTCGCCTTCGACAATGAAACTCCCCGCCATGACGTACTCCTGGCGCCCTTTGAAC
>JBKHIN010000052.1:0-11637 GCA_046538635.1 Alphaproteobacteria bacterium | reverse complement strand
GGCCTGCGGCGTCGGCGCGTGGTTCCTGGCCGGAAGCGTGGCCGTGCTCGGCTTTCTGATCCTGCGATTCTTCGGCATTATCGACCGCATGGCGAAGCGCCCGCCCGACGAGGAGGGGGAGACGGGCGCAGACCGGCTGTGAAACGGCGGGACGGCGCCTGAAGCCGCTTCCCCCGCACATGGGATGACCAGGCCTTGATGGATTTTCTGACGTTGCCCTGGCTGATCGCGCTGCTGGCGGGTTCGGCGCTCGTCATCGGCGCGGCCGGAACCCGGCTGGTGCGCATCGCCGACCGCCTGGCCGACGTCACCGGGATCGGCGAGGCGATCACGGGCGCCGTGCTCCTCGGGGCGCTGACCTCGCTCTCGGGCGTCGTCACCTCGGTCACGGCGGCCTGGGAGGGCTTCCCGCAGCTCGCCATATCGAACGCCATCGGCGGCATCGCCGCGCAGACCGCCTTCCTTGCCGTTGCCGACATGGTCTACCGGCGCGCCAATCTGGAACATGCGGCGGCCTCGCTCACCAACGTGCTGAACGGCTGCCTGTTGCTCGCCTTTCTCAGCCTGATCCTGTTTGCGGCACTAACCCCGCCGGTCGCGGTCTGGGCCGTCCATCCCCTGACGCCGCTGCTGTTCGTTCTCTATGTGCTCGGCGTGCGCATGACTTCCGAGGCGCAGCGTCACCCCATGTGGGGGCCGGAACAGACCGCCGACACGAAGGTCGACGTGCCCGACGAACCGAGGGGCGGCGCGGCCTCCGTAGCGCGCTTGGCGCTGGCGGCGCTGGTGCTGGGGCTGATCGTCTCCGCCGCCGGCTGGCTGGTGGGCCGCGCCGGGATCGAACTCGTGACCCGCGCGGACATGAGCGAGGGGGTGGTGGGCATGCTGATTACTGCGGTGGCCACTTCCGTCCCCGAACTGGTGACCACCATCGCCGCCGTGCGCCGGGGCGCGCTCACCCTCGCCGTCGGCGGCATTCTGGGCGGCAATACGTTCGACGTTCTCTTCGCCGCCTTCTCCGACATCGCCTACCGGGAAGGGTCCATCTACCATGCCATGTCGGGCGAAGAGTTCTATATCGGCCTGCTGACCATTTTGATGACTGCCGTGCTGGTGCTCGGCCTGCTCCAGCGGGAGCGCCACGGCTTTGCCAATATCGGCTTTGAAAGCGTGCTGCTGATCGTCCTTTACGCCGGCGGCGCGCTGATCCTCGTTCAGGGACCGGCGTCCTTCCAATGAGGGCCGTCTGCCTCACCCGGCGCCGTGTGACAGGCGCCAGGCGCCGCTTTCCAGCTCGTCCCTCAGCAGCCCGTAAACGTCGGCAATCAGAAGTTTCGTCTCGAGCGGCCAGGGAAGATGCACCAGGGTGCGCAGGCCCAGCATCACCGGCGCGTGCAGATCATCAAGATCATGGATCGCCTCGGCCGGGCTTTCACCCAATTGCCGGACCAGGCTCTCCAGGCTTTCCCGCGCCAGCAGGACGGACTGTTCCGGCCAGGTGTCCGGGATTTCGGCAGGCTGTTCCTTCAGCGGCCGGGACAAAAGCTCGCCACACTGCCCGAAAGCCGAGCGGCGTCCTTCGAGAAAGCGTGAGACGGAAGCCTTTTCCGCATGCCGGGCCAGCCGCTCGTACATGCCCGCCAATGCGGCGCAGGAATGGGCCGTGGTATGCAGATCCTGAAGCGCCTCGAACAGCAGGCCCTGGGTTTCGGGGTGGCGGTTCCCGCATTCGCGCAGCTTTGCGCGCACCACCTCGCGCGCGGCATCATCCTCGAGCAGCGCCTCCTCGACGCGATTGATGATCTCGCTGTCTCTCAAATGACCGGACGCATAGTCCTCCACGTCACGGCGCTCGATCACGTTGATGGCATAGCCGCTCTGCTCCGGGGCTTCGGGCGCCATTGTCATCCACCGTTAGAGTTCCTCATCCGCGGAGATAACAACCCGAAGCCGCGACTGTTCCCAATATCTTTAACCGTCAGGACAATTGCGGGGATTCCCGGGCAATGAAGTCAATGAATTAGAAGGGGAAAACCCGCTCAAGCGACTCGTTGAATTCGTCGGCGTCAGCGCCGCTGTCGACCGCGGCGGTATCCCGGAATCGGCCGGGAACGGGCACTTCCGGCCGGGTCTTGAAATAAACATAGGGCACGCCGTGCCGGTTCAGTTCGTCGGCCAGGCGCGCCGCCGCCTGCGGGTTCAGCCCGTCGCCGATCACCGCGCATTCGGGCAGGTTCCTGAAGGAGGTTTCCTTCCAGTTCTCGACGCCCGTAAGGACGGCGACCACCTCATGCCCGGCCCGTTCAAGCAGGGTCGTGATGCCCGCGGCCGCCACGCGGCCCGGCTCGATCACGACAATCCTGCGGCCGCGGTGGCATGCCGTTTTTTCGGAAACGGACGAGGGGTCCAGGACACCGACCTCTCCGGAGGGCTTGGCCACGCCGGAAGCCGGTTCTTCGGCGGACGGCGGAGACTTGCTCTCGATCGCCACGTTCAGCATGGCGCGCACGGCGGCCGACCGGCTGGGCATGCGGTGCCGGAACCGCCATTCGTCGATGGCCGCCAGCTCCTCCTCGTTCAGCATGATCTGGAGTCGTTCGATGCGTTTTCCGGACATGGTTTCCTTCCGAAGCCTCCGGCAACCGAACAACAGGACCAAAGCCGGGAGGATTCGTTAATTTATGGGGTGATTTACCCATTTAGTAGAGCAAATATGTGCAGCCGGAGGCCGGGATCAGCCCCTTTCGAAAAAATTGCCTTCTTAGGCTATCTTACCGGAATATTATAACCCTGATAATGCCTCACTCGCCCTGGCCGGCGGGCCCTCACTGACGCGGATCACCGCCGCGCCCTCAAACCGGCCTTCGCGCAAATCCTCCAGCGCCCGGTTGGCCTCTTCCAGCCTGTATTCGTGGGTCGTGGTTTCGAGCGGCGTGCGCGCCGCGATGGCGAGGAAGTCCAGCCCGTCCTGCCGGGTGAGATTGGCGACGGAGCTTATGCTGCGCTCTTCCCAGAGAATGCCGTAGGGGAAGGCGGGGATGTCGCTCATGTGGATGCCGGCGCAGATCACCCGTCCGCCCTTGTCCACGGCCTTGAGCGCCGCGGGCACCAGCGCGCCCACCGGCGCGAAGAGGATGGCCGCGTCCAGCGTCTCCGGCGGACGCTCGTCGCTGCCGCCCGCCCAGACGGCGCCCAGCGAGCGGGCGAAGCGCTGGGCGCGCACGTCGCCCGGTTTCGTGAAGGCATAGACCTCGCGCCCCTCATGGCGGGCCACCTGGGCGATGATGTGGGCCGCCGCGCCGAAACCGTAGAGCCCCAGTTTCACCCCCGGCCCGGCCTTCTTGTAGGAGCGATGGCCGATCAGCCCGGCGCACATGAGAGGGGCGGCCTTCATGTCGGAATAGGTCTCGGGAATGCGGAAGCAGTAGCGGTGGTCGGCCACGGCATAGTCCGCAAAGCCGCCGTCCAGCGTGTAGCCGGTAAAGCGGGCCTGCGCGCACAGGTTTTCGCGGGCCGAACGGCAGAAGCGGCATTCGCCGCAGGTCCAGCCCAGCCAGGGCACGCCCACGCGCTCCCCCGCCATGAAGCCGCGCACGTCCTCCGCCGCCCGGTCCACCACGCCGATGATCTCGTGGCCGGGCACGACCGGCAGGTTGGGATGGGGCAGGTCGCCGTCCACCACGTGCAGGTCCGTCCGGCACACGGCGCAGGTCCGTACACGGATGAGGATTTGGCCCGGGCCGGGGCGCGGCACGGGCCGCTGTACCAGTGTCAAGGGTTCGCCGGGCCGTTCGAGGGTCATGGCCCGCATGCTGTCGTTCATTCCGGCCTCCGCAACGCGCCGGGGTTCGCGGGATTTCCCCTCACGCTTGTGGCGTTTCGCCTCCGCGCAGGGCATGATGAGGCCCGTGTCCTGTAAGCACAGTCCCGCAAGCCCCGGGGAGGACTTCATGAAAGCATGGACGCCAATTTGTGTATACGCCGTGACGGCCGCCGCGCTGCTTTTGATGGCGGGTCCGGCCGCCGCCGACTCCGCGGTGGATGAGGAAAGCTGCACCCTCAACGGCATCGAGCTGCACGGCAAGGTGCAGGTGGTCGACAGCTTCCCGGACCTCAAGGTGCAGAAGGTGGATTCCTTCCCCGATCTGAAGGTGAAGAAGGTGGACTCCTTCCCCGACGACTGCGGCGAATGGCAGTTCGTGGACTCCTTCCCCGACTTCAAAATTCAGTATGTGGACAGTTTCCCCGACCTGAAAGTGCAGATGGTGGACAGCTTTCCGGGGGTGCCTTGACCAGAGGTCGGATGCGGAATGTAAGGCGGGCTGAGCGGATGCCCGCCATGAACGGCCGCGCGGCACATTGATCCGTGATCGCAGGACGCGGACAGGATTAAAAAGATGTTTGTTCGAAACAGCCTGTTATCGCTTTGCTTTTTTTCAGTAGCGGCAGTGGCCTATGCCAAAAATCCGGACGAGGTTATTGATACAACTCCTGTTGCGACGTTCGGCAACGTTCAGTATCCAGTCATCGACACATGGCTGGACAACGGTGACCATTTGCAGACGTTCGACAGTACGTCAAAGGTCAGGTATTGCCGTCACCCTCAGTTGCTTCTCTGTATTGAAGAGCCTTTTCCGATTTTTCTTCCTCGGACCCGGAAAGCACTCAAGCTGAAGTTCGGTGGTTCGGCTTACCAGGCCGTTGTCTCCAATGACACAAAAATTGGTACTCCGGACAATGTCTGTGAGAGCTACGCTATCTGGCTGCGAGTCCGTGATCTGGATCGGGCGCTGGATGCCTGGTATCTATTCTTTCATAAACAAGGGCTTTCAAAAATTGTTACGTTCACGGAAGGTGATAATCTGGATCAAGTCCCGGGGAATATCCTGTCGCTGACTTCGGGCCGGATTTTCGCTTTGGAGGAACTGTGCGACGGCGAATGATTACGGTCATCGGAGCGGCTAGGTCGTAGGGCGGGCTGAGCGCCAGCGATGCCCTCCATTCAAAACTTCGTGTTCTTCGTGCCCTTGGTGGTGAACCACAAAGAGCACGAAGGGCACAAAGACGACGGTGGCGGGCTTTGCCTTCGGCTCAACCCGCCCTACGGCCTCACTCCAGCCCCAATATCCCCGGCAGGACGAGGCCGTTTTCCTTCGCGCAGGCGATGGCGTCCTCATAGCCCGCATCGGCATGGCGCATGACGCCGCTGGCCGGATCGTTCCACAGCACGCGCTCGATGCGCCTTGCCGCTTCCTTCGTCCCGTCACAGACGATCACCATGCCCGCATGCTGGGAAAAGCCCATGCCCACGCCGCCGCCGTGATGCAGGCTGACCCAGGTGGCGCCGGACGCCGTGTTGAGCAAAGCATTGAGCAGCGGCCAGTCGGAAACCGCGTCGGAGCCGTCGCGCATGCCCTCCGTCTCGCGGTTCGGGCTCGCCACCGAACCGCTGTCCAGATGGTCGCGGCCGATCACGACGGGGGCGGAGAGTTCGCCGTTGGCCACCATTTCATTGAAGGCGAGGCCGAGGCGGTGGCGCACGCCCAGCCCCACCCAGCAGATGCGTGCGGGCAGTCCCTGGAAGGAAATGCGCTTTTGCGCCATGTCCAGCCAGTTGTGCAGGCGGCCGTCGCCCGGCGTCAGTTCCCGGACCTTTTCGTCCGTACGGCGAATGTCTTCCGGGTCGCCCGACAGCGCGCACCAGCGGAAGGGGCCCACGCCCTTGCAGAACAGGGGCCTGATATAGGCGGGCACGAAGCCCGGAAAGGCGAAGGCGTTTTCGAACCCCTCCTCCAGCGCCACCTGCCTTATATTGTTGCCATAGTCCACCGTCGGGATGCCCGCATCGTGAAAGGCCACCATCGCCTCCACATGCTCGCGGATGGAGGCGCGCGCCGCCGCTTCCACTTCCTTCGGGTCGCTCTCCCGCTTCTCACGCGCCTGCGCCAGCGACCAGCCCCTGGGCAGGTAGCCGTTCAACGGATCGTGTGCGGAGGTCTGGTCGGTAACCAGATCGGGCTTCGCGCCCCGGCGCACCAGTTCGGGCAGAATGTCGGCGGCATTCGCCAGCAGGCCCACGGATTTTGCCTCACCGGCCGTGGTCCAGCGCTCGATCATGGAAAGCGCCTCGTCCAGCGAGTCCGTCTTTTCGTCCAGATAGCGCGTACGCAGGCGGAAATCGATGCGCGCCGGGTCGCATTCCACCGCCAGGCAGCAGGCGCCCGCCATGACGGCGGCCAGCGGCTGCGCGCCGCCCATGCCGCCCAGCCCCGAGGTGAGGATCCAGCGGCCCTTCATGTCGCCGCCATAGTGCTGCCGCCCGGCCTCGGCGAAGGTTTCATACGTGCCCTGAACGATGCCCTGGGTGGCGATATAGATCCATGAGCCCGCCGTCATCTGGCCGTACATCATCAGCCCGGCCCTGTCGAGTTCGTTGAAGTGCTCCCAGGTGGCCCAGTGCGGCACCAGATTGGAATTGGCGATCAGTACGCGGGGAGCGTCCGTATGGGTGCGGAAAATACCCACCGGCTTGCCCGACTGCACGAGCAGCGTTTCGTCGCCCTCCAGCCGCCGCAGCGACTCGACGATCAGGTCGAAATCCTTCCACGTCCTCGCCGCCCTTCCGATGCCGCCATAGACCACCAGCTCGTGCGGGTTCTCCGCCACGTCCGGGTCCAGATTGTTCATCAGCATGCGAAGCGGCGCTTCGGTGGCCCAGGATTTCGCGCTGATCTCCGGGCCGCGGGGGGCGCGGACTTCGCGGATATTGTGGCGCGGATCGTTCATGGACGCCTCCTTTTCATTAACCACGAAGACACGAAGGGGGCACAAAGATCACGAAGTGTGCTGAGTTCCTGGTGTCCTTCGTGTCTCCTTCGTGTCTTCGTGGTGAAGAGCGATGGATTCGAGGCGGCGCAGCAATTCACGTAACACCGGCCGCAAGCGCCCGGCCTTTTCTTCGCAATAGGCAAACGGCGCTTCCTCGGTTTCCAGATAGGCCGACTGCGCCAGTTCCATCTGAATGGCGTGAACGCCGTCTTCCGGGCGGCCGTAATGGCGCGTGGTCCAGCCGCCCTTGAACCGTCCGTTCACGACATGGGTGAAGCCATCGGCCCGGGCGCACACCGCTTCCGCAGCCTCGGCGAATTCCGGCCCGCAACTGGCGCCGTCATTGGTGCCCAGATTGAGGTCCGGCAGGCGGCCCTCGAACAGAAACGGAATCCGGGAACGGATGGAATGGCAGTCATACAGCACGGCGACGCCGTGGCGTTCCTTCACCCGCGCGATCTGCTCGCACAGCGCCGCGTGATAGGGGCGGTGGAAGGCCTCAAGACGTTCGGCGGTTTCCTCCGCGCCCGGTTCTTCGCCCTCGCGCCAGATGGGCCGCCCGTCGAAATCGGTCAGGGGCACGAGCCCCGTCGTGTTCTGCCCCGGATAGAGGCTCGCTCCGGACGGGTCGCGATTGGCGTCGATGACATAACGGTGGAAGCGGGCGCGCACGACGGTCGCCTCCGGCAGAAGCCCCTCATAGAGCCGGTCCACATGCCAGTCCGTATCCTGCAGAAGCAGGCCGTTATCGTTGAGCCGCATACGGACGGCATCGGGCATCTCCGTGCCCGCATGGGGGATGCCCAGGATCAGGGGCGAGGCGCCCTCATGCACGTCAACGGGGTTCATCGTCCGTCTCCAGACAGGGCAGCAGGTCCGCGCCCACCGCCTCGATCAGCGCGCCCTCGCGCACCAGCCCGGCGGCGGTTTCCAGATCCGGCGACAGGTAGCGGTCCCCGCCCAGCGCCGGCACCGACTCCCGGATGCGTTTGAGCGCCTGCTTCAGCGGCGCGCTGGTGTCGAGCGGCGCGCGGAACTCCACGCCCTGCGCGGCAGTGAGCGCCTCGATGCCGATAATGCGCTCCAGATTGTCCGCCATGTCCAGAAGCCGCCGCGCGCCGTGGCAGGACATGGAGACATGGTCCTCCTGATTGGCGGAGGTGGGCGTGGAATCCACCGACGTGGGCGCGGCGCGCTGCTTGTTTTCCGACATCAGCGCGGCGGAGGCCACTTCGGCGATCATGAAGCCGGAATTGAGCCCCGGCTCGGGCGAGAGAAAGGCGGGCAGGCCGAAATTCAGTGCGGGATCCATCAGATGCGCGATGCGCCGCTGGGCGATGGCCCCCGTTTCGGCGGCGGCCAGCGCAATCTGGTCGGCGGCGAAGGCCACATACTCGGCATGGAAATTGCCGCCCGAGGCGATCTCGCCGCCGGGCAGGACCAGCGGATTGTCCGTAACCGCATTGCTTTCGGTCAGCAGCGTGCGCGCCGCCTGGCGCAGAATGTCCAGGCACGCGCCCAGCACCTGCGGCTGGCAGCGGATGCAATAGGGGTCCTGCACGCGCTCGTCCTCCTCCCGGTGGCTTTCGCGGATCTGCGAGCCGTCGAGCAGGGCGCGCAGGCTCACCCCCGCCTCGATCTGGCCCGGATGGCCGCGCAGGGCGTGAATTTCCTCCCGGAACGGAGTAGGCGAGCCCATCGCCGCATCGGTGGCGAGCGCGCCCGTGACCAGCGAACTCTGCGCCGCGCGCCAGGCCCGGAACAGGCCCGCCAGCGCCAGCGCGGTGGAAACCTGGGTGCCGTTGATAATCGCCAGCCCTTCCTTGGGCCCCAGCGTCACGGGCTGGAGGCCCGCCGCCGCCAGCGCCGTTCGGCCGGGCATGCGTTCCCCGTCGAGGATCGCCTCGCCCTCGCCGATCATAACCGCCCCCAGATGGGCGAGCGGCGCCAGGTCGCCCGACGCGCCCACGGAGCCCTGCGCCGGAATCACGGGCAGAACGCCGCGCTCGCGCATGTCGTCGATCAGCATAATAAGTTCCCAGCGCACGCCCGAGGCGCCGCGTGCCAGCGACAGGCTCTTCAGTGCCATGATCAGTTGCGTGGTGCGCCCATCCAGCGGCGGCCCCACGCCGCTGGAGTGAGACAGGATGAGATTGCGCTGCAGGGTGGCGGTGTCCGCCGGGGGGATGCGCACGGCCGCCAGTTTGCCGAAACCGGTGTTGACGCCATAGATGGCGGCCTCTCCTCCGGCGGCGCGGGCGACGGCGGCGGCGCTTTTCTCCACCGCCTCCCTTGCGGCCGGGTCGGTGCGCAGGGAAGCACCCTCGCGCCAGATGCGTTCCAGCGGCCCCAGCCCGGCCGCGCCGGGAACGAGAGTCTCCGTCATTCCGTGTCCCCCATAATGCGGCGGTGGAGCGGATTCGCGCCCATGAAATAGGCCAGTTCCGCCGGTTGTTCCACATCCCACACGGCCAGTTCCGCCCGCTTGCCCGGCGCCAGCGTTCCCGTTTCCTCTCCCAATCCCAGCGCGCGCGCCGCCTCGCGCGTGACGCCCGCCAGCGCCTCTTCGGGCGTCATCCGGAACAGGGTGCACGCCATGTTCATGGCCAGGAGCAGGGAGGTGAGCGGCGAGGAGCCGGGATTGGCGTCGGTCGCCACGGCCAGGGGCACGCCCGCCTCGCGGAAGGCCTCGATGGGCGGCAGCTTCGTCTCGCGCAAGCTGTAGAACGCGCCCGGCAGCATCACGGCCGCCATGCCCGCCCGCTTCATGGCGGCGACGCCCTCCGTATCCAGATATTCCAGATGGTCTGCGGAAAGCGCGCCATATTCCGCCGCCAGCTTCGCGCCGCCCTGATCGGATAACTGTTCCGCATGCAGCTTGACCGGCAGGCCGTGCTTCCGGGCGCGGGCGAAGACGCGGCCGATCTGCTCCGGCGTGAAGGCGATCTTTTCGCAAAAGCCGTCCACGGCATCCGCCAGCCTGGCCTCCGCCGCCGCGTCCAGCGCGGGCAGGCAGGCTTCGTCGATATAGGCGTCCGGGCGGCCCTCATATTCCGGCGGCACGGCGTGCGCGCCCAGGAAAGTGGTCACGATACGGACATTCCGCTCCCGGCCCAGGCGCCGCGCCGTGCGCAGCATTTTGAGTTCCGTTTCCGTGTCGAGCCCGTAGCCGGATTTGACTTCCACCGTGCCTGCGCCCCCGGCGATCAGCGCGTCCAGCCGGGGCAGGGCGGCGGCGACGAGTTCGTCTTCGGAAGCCGCGCGCGTGGCCTGAACGGTGGACAGAATGCCGCCGCCCGCGCGGGCGATTTCCTCATAGCTCGCGCCCTCCAGCCGAAGCTCGAACTCGCGGGCGCGGTTGCCGCCGAACACCAGATGGGTGTGGCAGTCGATCAGCGCGGGCGTGACCAGCCGATCTTCGCAGTCCGTGCGCGGCCAGCGGGCGAAGTCGGAGGGGATTTCGGGCGCCTCGCCCACCCAGACGATGCGCCCGTTATCGAAGGCCAGCGCGCCGCCGGAAATCAGCCCGTAGGGCGCACCGCCCGGCTCGAGCGTGGCAAGCTGTGCGTTGGTGAGCAGGCGCCCCGGCATGGACATCCCTTGTGTTAAATTCAGGATATTGTCTATATGGGCAGACATATTGCGTCAAACATCCTGACGGCGAATTCATGGGACTGATCGCGGAAGCGGCGCTGCTGCCCGGCGGCTGGGCGCGCAACGTGCTGATCGAAATCGACGACGCGGGCCGCATCGCCGCGGTGGAGTCCGAGGCGCGCGCGTCCGCTGCCGACCTGCGCCTCACCGGCCGCATCGTTGTGCCCGCGCCCGCCAATCTGCACAGCCACGCCTTTCAGCGCGCCCTCGCCGGACTGACCGAACGGCGCGGGCCCGGAAACGCGGACAGTTCCTGGACCTGGCGCGAACTGATGTACCGCTTTCTGGACCGTCTGACACCGGACGATGTGCAGGCCATTTCCGCGCTCGCCTTCATGGAAATGCTGGAAGCCGGGTTCGCGGGCGTGGGAGAATTTCATTATCTCCACCATGCCCCCGGCGGCACGAAGTACGACGACCCCGCGGAGATGTCCGCCCGCATCGCACAGGCCGCGCGGGAAACGGGCATCGGCCTCACCCTTTGCCCCGTGCTCTACATGCAGGGCGGGGCGGACGGCCGTCCGCTGGCGGACAGTCAGCGGCGTTTCGGCAATGATCTTGAGGGCTTCGCGCGACTGCTCGAAGGCGCGGCGGCGGCGCTCGGCAACATGCCCGATGCCGTTCTGGGCGTGGCGCCCCATTCCCTGCGCGCCGTGCCGCCGCAGGCGCTCGCCGGGGCCGCGCGCCTGCGCCCGGAGGATCCTGTCCACATCCATACCGCCGAACAGGAGGCGGAGGTTGCGGAGATCCAGGCGGCACTGGGCGCACGCCCCGTAAGCTGGCTTCTCGACAATGCGCACATGAACCCACGCTGGTGCCTCGTCCACGCCACCCATATGACGGACGCGGAGACTTCCCGTCTCGCCGCCAGCGGCGCGGTGGCGGGCCTGTGCCCCGTGACGGAAGCCGATCTGGGCGACGGCATCTTCAACGGCGTGGACTGGTTCCGCGAGGGCGGGACGTTCGGCGTGGGCACGGACTCCAATGTGCGCATCGACCTGGCGGGCGAACTGCGCCTGCTCGAATATGGTCAGCGCCTGCGCCATCGCGGCCGCGCCCTGCTCTGCCCACGGAACGGCTCCAACGGCCGGGCCCTGCTGGCGGCCGCCTGCGCCGGCGGCGCGCAGGCGCTGGGGCGCCATTCCGGGCGCATCG
>JBKHIN010000249.1:0-4953 GCA_046538635.1 Alphaproteobacteria bacterium | reverse complement strand
GGTGATAACCGTATGGCCGTGCGCAAGAGCATGGGCGACCAGCCAGTAGTCGGCGACTTGAAGAAAGGTCGCCACGGCCGCTGTTTCATAATCCTGATTGCGAGCCCACTGACTGACCGTCCGCAATGCAGGGATCACGGCATCGTCGGGCGGGAGGAAAAAGGCGCTGCCGCGCACCGCCGCCCATTCGGAAAGTTCGTCGGCGATCGCGTCCAACTCATCCGCCACCTTATCGATACTGGCAACCTTTGCCTCCCGGTTTTGAGCGACGAGCCAATCCCAGAATGCCGGGCAGAAATCCAGCCCGTAGTGCAGGTTCTTGGCCTGCACGAAAACGTTGGTGTCGAGGAGATAGCCCATCAGGAAAGCACCCCAACTTCCCGAGTGAACTTCTCGAAGGTCTCACCTTTCGCGATACCAAGCATTCTGTAGGCGTCGCGATAAAGGGTTTGCCCTTCCAACGTGCTTTCCACGAGCGCCCGGCCGAAACGGCGGCTGACCCGGGCAGCGGTGGTCCGAAAGAAATCTCCGCCGGGACTCTCGCGATTAAGCATGCGCAGCCGGGAAAGTTCTTCACGCCAGGCCTCCTCGAAGGCCCCGCGGTCTAACCAGCCGGCATCGAGCATCCGGCGCAGAATGACGAGTGTGCTCACCTTGAACCGCCGGGCGAGGCGGGAAAGAGACTGACCGAGCGTTTCGTCCGCCACACGTTGTTCGCGAAACACGTCGAGGGGAACGAGCAGCTCCGCCGCCACATGGTTGCACCACACCTCTTCGGGCCGGTAGCCGCCGGCGGGCGCGACCCCCAGATCGGTCAGTGCCGACGTCCCAAGCCAGAGATGCGCGAGCTCATGGGCAAGCGTGAACCCTTGCGCCGCCTTGCTGTCCGACCCATTGACGAAAACAAGCGGGGCAAGATCGTCGGCGAGCGCAAAGCCCCGGAACTCTTCGACGTTCAGCCTCCGGTGCGTATTGCTGAGCACAATCCCGCTGACCATCACCAGCACGCCGATACGTTCCGCTTGCTGAATGAACAGCCGAAGCGCTTCCGTCCATGTCGGGCAATCACGGCGGGCGTCCAGATCGAATTCCAGTGCAGTCCGCATTTGTGCGGCGGCTGTGTCCGGCGGCATCGAGGTGGTGACACTGCCGACAAAGTCGAGCTTGCCGTAATGGTTCGTCTGGGCGAATTCGCGATACCATGCCTGTCGTTCCTGACACACATGAATCGTGTCCAGCAGATTGGGACTGGGGCGGGTCAACACTCTGCCCGGGACTGTCCGGAAATCCGGTATGGGCAGCGGCTCATCCGGCGGTTCGGGCAGGAAAAGATAACCGGTCGGGACGTGTACCGCGTTCGCGAACGTTTCCAATTGTTTCAGCGTTGGCTGAATTTCGCCCTTCTCCCAAGCGGCAAGCCTTGGAAAACGCTTGGCCAGCGATTCCAAGTCCATTCCTGCGCGTTCTCGCGCCCAGCGGATCAAGCCTGGTTCGACATCCACACGCATCACGCGGCCCCCCGGGCGGGGTAGAAATCGTCTGCGAATGCACCACGCGCGGCCGCCGGTTCCTGCCCGCGCTCCGGGCCCCGGAAGGTGGTGAGCCCCTGCGCCAGCGCCTCCCGGTCGGGCACGAAGGCGGCGGCGCAGGCCCAGGCCGCGGCGGCGTTCTGCCAGTCGTGGCGGGCCTGAAGGGCGGGCGTGGAGGTCAGCTCCACGATCCGCCGTGTTCGGGCGGGCCCGGCCTCGTAGAGCACGCCGCCCAGCACATAGACGCCGTGGCCCAGCACCTTGCCCACCGAGACCGGCTCGATGCGCACGCCGCGCACCGCGAGGCTGCTGCCGCTGATATCCGTGCAGATTTGTTCCGTAAGCGCATCGTCGACGCCGATGACGGCGCGCGCGCCCCCGCCGAGATCCCGGAAAATCCGGGGCATGGCGGCGGTGTCGCCTTCCATCCCGTCATGCCGCTCGGGATGGTCCGGCGCCATGTTGAGGAGCGCCGCCGCGTCGGCGTCCAGCCGCTCGATCCGGCCGAGCTGGAAGCCCGACAGTTCGAGCACGTAAATACGCCCGGCATCCGGCTCCGGCAGGTCGAGGACCGGGGTGCCGGTATTGCCGCCCGTGTGCACGAGATGCCCGGCCTCGCCGAGAAGATGGGCGGTCAACGCCGTGGTGGCCGATGCGCCACGGCTGCCGGTGACGGCCACGAGGCCCGCCCGGTGCGCGCCGCGGGGACCCAGGGCGCGCAGGAACAGGTCAATGTCGCAGAGGATCTCCGCGCCCGCCTCGCGCGCCCGGAGAACGACGGGATGCGGCTGGGAACCGGACCGCGGCATGTCCGGAGAGAGCACCAGCGTGTCGATGTCGTGCCAGGGCGTTTCGGCCAGGTTGCGCAGGGGCAAACCGGCCTCCGCGGCGCGGCGGCGCGCCTCTCCCGCGTCGTCCCAGGCGAGAACCTGCGCGCCGCTCCGGGCCAGGGCGCGCGCGGCGGCAAGGCCCGGACGGCCGAGCCCGAACACCGCAACCTGTCTGCCCTCATAGCCCGGAACCCGGATCACGCGCGCCTCCCTCCTATCTCAGTTTCAGCGTGGACAGGCCGATCAGGGCCAGGATGATCGAGATGATCCAGAAACGGATCACCACGGTCGGCTCCTTCCAGCCCAGATGCTCGAAATGGTGGTGAATGGGCGCCATCAGGAAGACGCGTTTCTGGCGTGTCTTGTAGGACACCACCTGGACGATGACGGAAACGGCTTCCCACACGAAGACGCCGCCGACCACGGCGAGCACGATCTCGTGCTTGATGGAAACGGCGATGATGCCCAGCGCCCCGCCCAGCGACAGCGAGCCCGTATCGCCCATGAAGACCATGGCGGGCGGCGCGTTGTACCAGAGAAAGCCCAGCCCCGCGCCCACCAGCGCGCCGCAGAACACCGCGACCTCCCCAGTGTGGGGCACGAAATGAAGCTGCAGATAGTCCGCAAACACCGCATTGCCGACCAGCCAGGCGATCAGCCCGAAGGTGGCCGACGTGATGATCACCGGGCCGATGGCCAGCCCGTCCAGACCGTCGGTCAGGTTCACGGCGTTGGAGGAGCCCACCACCACCAGCATGCCGAAGACGAGGAAACCCCAGCCCAGCGGGAGGAGCACGTCCTTGAAGAAGGGCACGGCCACTGCGCCCTTGAGTTCGGGCGGGCTCAGATACATCACCCAAAGCACCGCGCCCACCGCGATCAGGAATTGCAGCACCAGTTTCTGGCGGCTGGTCAGGCCTTCCGAGGTCTGCTTGGTGACCTTGCGGTAATCGTCGATGAAGCCGATGGCGCCGTAACCTATGGTCACCAGCAGCACGACCCAGACGTAAGCGTTGGTCAGATCCGCCCACAGAAGGGTCGAGAAGGTCACGGACATCAGAATGAGAAAGCCGCCCATGGTGGGCGTGCCGGCTTTCGTCAGAACATGGGACTGGGGGCCGTCGGTGCGGATGGGCTGGCCTTCGCCCTGCTTCGATTTCAGCCACCGGATGAATGGGGGGCCGAAAAGAAAACAGAACAGCAGCGCCGTCATGATCGCCCCGCCGGTGCGGAACGTCAGATAACGGAATACATTAAACAATCCCGACTGGTCGGCCAGCGGTTCGAAAAGCAGGTAGAGCATGGCCCCGGTATCCCCCGTTCAGGTCAACGTTCCCGGCGCCTCGGTATAATCGCGGCCTTTCGACAAAAGCGCATCGACAATGGGCTGCATGCGGCTTCCGAACGAACCCTTCACCATGAAGACATCGCCGGGCCGCGCCTCGCGCGCGACCATTCGGGCAAGTTCGTCGGAAGCCGGCGCATATCCCCCCTTACGGCTTTCCGGCAAGGCCTCCCATAAATGTTTCATCAGGGGCCCGCAACAGAAGACGAGATCCACGCCCGCGCTTTCCAGCGGCGACGTCAGGCGGCTGTGGAATTCCGGGCTCTGCCCGCCCAGTTCCAGCATGTCGCCCAGCACCGCGATGCGCCGTCCGCCCGCCTTTGTGCCGGTAAATCCGAGCGTTTCTATGGCCGCCGCCATGGACGCCGGATTGGCATTATAGCTCTCGTCGATGACCTCGAAAGCGCCGCCGTCGAGTTGCACGCTGGCGCGCCGGCCGCGGCCGTCGGGCGGGGTCAGTTCGGCCAGCGCCAGACCCGCCAGCGCCAGATCGCCGCCCAGCGCCTCCACCGCCGCCATGACGGCGAGCGAATTCATCACCTGGTGACGCCCCGGCGCGCCCAGCTTCCAGGTCACTTCCTGGCCCAGGATGGAGGCGGAGACACAGGAGAAGTTCGATTTCAGCGCACAATCCACGAGGCGCACGTCGGCCTGCTCATGCTCGCCGAAGCCGATGATGCGCGCCGCGCCCGCCCGTTCCGCATGGCGCTTCAGGCGTTCGAAATGGCGGTTGTCGCGGTTGAGGATGGCGACGCCGCCGGGCTCCAGGCCGATGAAGATCTCGCCCTTGGCGTCGGCGATGTTCTCCTCGCTGGAGAAGAATTCCAGATGCACGGGCTCCACCGTGGTGACGATGGCCACGTTGGGGCGCACCATTTTCGTCAGCGGCGTGATCTCGCCCGCATGGTTCATGCCGATCTCGAAGACGGCGTAGCGGGCGTCGCGGGGCATGCGCGCCAGCGAGAGCGGCACGCCCCAGTGATTGTTGAACGACTTGATCGAAGCATGCGACTTGCCCGAGCGGCTGAGCGCCAGATGCAGCGCCTCCTTGGTGCCCGTCTTGCCCACGCTGCCGGTAACGGCACAGATGCGCGCATCCACATGGGCGCGGCGGTGCAGCCCCAGTTTTTGCAGGGCGTCGAGCGTATCGTCCACGCGCATCAGCGGCGCGGCCCCGTCGAGGTCATTGGGCGGATCGGCGACCACCGCCGCCGCCGCGCCGGCCTCGAAGGCGCCGGCCACATGGGCG
>JBKHIN010000248.1:0-5002 GCA_046538635.1 Alphaproteobacteria bacterium | reverse complement strand
ATCTCGACGCAGAGATAGGGATAGACCGCCTCGCCGGGCGGCGCGGGCGTGCCGGCCAGATAGGCCTCGAAGGCCCGCTTGATGCGCTCCAGCCCGTCATTGTAGATGCGGACAATGCGGCCGAAGGCGGAGCGCACATCGGCGCATTTTCGCAGGCCCGCCGCGGGAACAAGCGATTCGATGACGGGATCCAGAGCCGGTTCGTTCAAAGCAGCCTCTTCGGGAAACGGGCCCTCATCCATAGCGGGCCGCACGCGCCGCCGCAAGACGCCGCGCGACGGGCGGGGAATTCGCGCCGCCTGGCGGAGAGGGCCGCGCGCGAACGCATCTTCCGCTTGCGGCGTATCCGTCTTCCGGAATCACTCGCCGTAAGGAAGCCAGATGTTCTTGACCTGACAGGCTTGCCTGAGGAAGCGCCGCCCTTCCCCGTGTTCGGGCGACGTCCAGTCCCGCCCCCGGCCGTAGTTCACCCAGGTCCGTTTCAGGTTTCCGGCCGAGCGCCGCTCCACCTCCCGCGAGCCCTGCGCGCCGCCGAAATACCAGATGCCCTCCACCTGGTCGTGATCCGCCAGCACGCCCGCCAGCGCGTCGCGTTCCCCCGTGACAATGTTGACCACGCCCGCCGGAACATCCGAAGTCTCCAGGACCTGGTAGAAATTCGTGGCGGGCAGGGGCCAGCGCTCAGAGGGCACGATAACGGCCCTGTTGCCCATCGCGACTACGGGCGCCATCAGGGAAATGAAGGAGAGCAGCGGATGAACGTCCGGGCACACCACCCCCATCACGCCGATCGGTTCGTGTACGGCCAGAACCACGTTGCGCTGCGGCGCGGCGTGCACGGCGCCGTCGAACTTGTCCGCCCAGGCCGCGTAACTGAACAGGCGCGAGATGGCCATGTCCACTTCAGCGGCAGCTTCGTTTTCCTCCGCACCCGTCAGGGTACAGAGGTCACGGGCGAATTCCTCCCGGCGCGCGGAGAGATTTTCGGCGATGAAATAGAGAATCTGCGCCCGGGTATGCGCCGCCGTCTGCGCCCAGGCGTCCGCCTTGAACGCCGCCTCCACGGCGTCGCGAATGTCCTTTCGGTTGCCCTCGGCGATGCGTCCGGCGAGGCTTCCGTCATGGGCGGCCACCGGCCTCGACAAGCCGCCATCGGCGCGTTTCTGTTTGCCGCCGATATAGTGCTTGTGCGTCCGGTCGATGGGGATGACGCCCTGCCCCTCCGGCGCTTCCGGCTCCGGCTCGGGCCCGGCGGGAAGCACGGCGCGGCCCGAGGGCAGCCATTCTCCCGCGGGCTTGAGATATTCGAGCATGCCCTCGCGCCCGCCCTCGCGCCCGAAACCGGACTCCCGGTAGCCGCCGAAGCCACAGGCGGCGTCGAACCGGTTGGTGCAGTTGACCCAGACGACGCCCGCCTTCAACTGCGCCGCCGTCTCCAGCGCCCGGTTCACATTCTCCGACCAGACGCTGGCGGCGAGGCCATAGCGGGTGTTGTTGGCCAGCTCTATCCCCTCTTTCAGCGTGCGGAAAGACATGAGCGTCAACACGGGGCCGAAGATTTCCTCCTGCACCGCCGTATTGCCGGGCGCCACATCGCAAAGCAGCGTGGGTGGATAAAAGCATCCCCGTTTCGGCATGGGGATGGAAGGCCGCCACATGCGCGCGCCCTCGGCCACGCCCTGCTGCACGAGGGCGTCGATGCGCTCCCGCTGCACGGGGTCCACCACCGCGCCCATGTCCACGGCCTTGTCCAGCGGGTCGCCGACGCGGAACGTCTCCAGCCGTTGCCTGATTTTGTCCTCCAGCCGCGCGGCCACGCTCTCCTCCGCCAGCAGGCGGGAGCCCGCGCAGCACACCTGGCCCTGATTGAGCCAGATGGCATCCACCAGCCCTTCCACCGCGCCGTCGAGATCGGCGTCCCCAAACACCATGAAGGGCGACTTGCCGCCCAGTTCCAGCGTCAGCTTCCTGCCCGTTCCGGCCGTCTTTTCCCGGATGATCCGGCCCACCTCGGTGGAGCCAGTGAAGGCGATCTTGGTCACTTCGGGATGTTCCGCAAGCAGAGCGCCAGTGGCACCCGCTCCGGTGACGATGTTCACCACGCCCGGCGGCAGACCCGCCTCGCGGCACAGTTCGGCGAAATAAAGCGCCGTCAGGCTGGTATATTCCGCAGGCTTCAGAACCACGCAATTCCCGGCCGCCAGCGCGGGTGCGATCTTCCAGGCCAGCATCAGGAACGGAAAGTTCCAGGGAATGATCTGCCCCGCCACGCCCAGCGGCTCATGCCGCGGAAACTCCTGCTCACATAATTGGGCCCAGCCCGCATGGTGATAGAAATGTCTCGCAGCGAGGGGAATGTCGATGTCGCGCGTCTCGCGGATGGGCTTGCCGTTGTCGAGCGTCTCCAGCACCGCCAGAAAGCGGCTGTTCTTCTGGATCAGCCGGGCGAGCGCGTAGAGATGGCGCGCCCGTCCGTGTCCGGACAGCCGGGACCAGCGGGCGAAGGCGCGCCGCGCCGCCTCCACGGCGGCATCCACATCGTCCCGCCCCGCCGCCGGGAACGCGGCGAGCAGATCGCCCGTCGCCGGAT
The DNA here is from genome assembly GCA_046538635.1 of Alphaproteobacteria bacterium. Taxonomy (GTDB): domain Bacteria; phylum Pseudomonadota; class Alphaproteobacteria; order JAJFIK01; family JAJFIK01; genus JBKHIN01. The sequence goes on along the minus strand of JBKHIN010000248.1, from coordinate 2,412 downwards.
TGCGGCTTTCAATTCTTTCCGCCTTGCCCGAAGACGGCGTCCACTGACCGTCGATGAACAGATCGAACTTCCCGCCCCGCTTCTTCAGCCAGTCCAGAACATATCCGGCCTGTTCCGGGGCCGGACCGTAGGACATGTCTTCGTAGATGTCTGGAATGCTGGTCATTGTCCGTCACCCGCTATAGCCGCCGGTACAGAAATTCCCCTTTCCCCCGCGGGGGCCCATCTTCTTCTGTAACCTTTGCGGTTCACACGAAGACACAAAGGCTTCACGAAGGTCACAAAAAGATTCCGATACGCGTCCCGATTATGGTGTTCCGGCGCTGCTTGACGGCCCCCTTCGTGTTCTTCGTGCATTCTTCGTGCCTTCGTGTGAACCTGAACGTTCCGCAGGACACGGAACCGAGATTATCGCGAATCCTACCCCATCGGATGCCGGTTCGCCGCCGAATAGCGGCCCGTGACGTGATGTTCGAGCTGGCGTTCGATGTCGCCCAGCAGGCGCGAGGCGCCGATGCGGAACAGGCGCGCATCGAGCCAGGGCCCGCCCAGTTCCTCCTTCATCAGGATCAAATAGTGCAGCGCGTCCTTTGCCGTGGAAATGCCGCCGGCGGGCTTGAAGCCCACCCGGTAGCCTGTTTGCTGATGATATTCCCGGATCATGCGCACCATGGCGAGGCTCGCGGGCAGGGTGGCGTTCATGGGCTCCATGCCGGTCGAGGTCTTGACGAAATCGGCGCCCGCCATCATGCACACCAGCGATGCTTGCGCTCCTTGGGCCAGATTGCCCAGGTCGCCTGTGGCGACGATCGCCTTCATATGCGCCGCGCCGCAGGCGTCGCGGAACGCCTTCACTTCTTCATAAAGCGCGGGCCAGTCCGCGTGCAGAACATGGCGGCGGCTGATGACGATATCGATTTCCCGCGCCCCGGCGGCCACGGACTCCTCGATCTCCCGCAGCCGCGTGGAATAGGGCGACTGCCCGGCCGGGAAGCCGGTGGACACCGCCGCCACCGGAATTCCGCTGCCCTCCAGCGCCTTCACCGCCGTCTCGATCATGGCGTGATAAACGCACACCGCGCCCACGGTGAGGCGCAAGTCCTCCGCACCCAGCCCTTCCATCAAATCCCGGCGGACGGGCCGGCGCGCCTTGGCGCATAATCTCCGCACACGGCCTTCCGTGTCGTCGCCCGAGAGCGTGGTCAGATCGAGACACGATACGGCGCGCAGCAGCCAGGCCGCCTGCCACGCCTTCTTGACGGTGCGGCGCGTCACCAGCGTTTCCGTCCGCCGTTCCGCCGCGCTGCGGTTGACGCGGATATCCTCCACCCAGGCGCCGTCGAATTTCGTACCCGGATTGCGCGCCGGTTCGTTGACGCGGTCCTCTCCCGCCTCCGGACCGGGCGGCGGGAATTCTCTCACTCGGCTTTGGCTCAACTCCGGGCTCCTGCGGGTTCAAGAAAGGCCGTACCGGCGGTGAGCGGCGCATGGCCGAAAATGCGGGCGAGGCTCTGCCCCACATCGGCGAAGCTCTCCCGCCGCCCGATGAAGCCGGGCTTGACGCGCGGTCCGAACACCAGCACGGGCACGAATTCGCGCGTATGGTCCGAGCCCTCCCATGTAGGGTCGCAGCCGTGATCAGCCGTCAGCACCGCGATATCGTCCGCCTGCAGACGGTTCTGCAGTTCCGGCAACCGCCGGTCGAACACCTCCAGCGCCGCGGCATAGCCGGGCACGTCGCGGCGGTGGCCGTAGAGCGTATCGAAATCCACCAGATTGGCAAAGATGAGCGCGCGGCCGGGCGCCTCCTCCAGCGCGGTGAGCAGTGTGTCGAAAATATCGTCGTTGCCCGCCGCCTTCACCTCCTTCGTGATGCCCTTGTGGGCGAAGATATCGCCGATCTTGCCGATGGCGATTACCTCGCCGCCCGCCGCCTTGTGCAGGTCCAGCAGGGTAGGCCCATGGGGCGGCGTCGCCAGGTCCTTGCGGTTCGCCGTGCGCCGGAAATCGCCCGGGCCGCTGCCCACAAAGGGGCGCGCAATCACCCGGCCGACCCGGTAACGGTCCGCCAGGCGGCGCGCGATGCGGCACACCTCGTAGAGCCGTTCCAGGCCGAACGTCTCCTCATGGGCGGCGATCTGGAACACGGAATCGGCGGAGGTATAGACGATGGGCTCGCCGGTCCTCATATGGGCCTCGCCCAGTTCCTCGATGATCGCCGTGCCCGAGGCGTGGCGGTTGCCCAGCACGCCGGGCAAATGCGCCTGCGCCACGAGATCGTCGATCAGACGATAAGGAAAGGCCGGGTCCTCCTTGGGAAAATAGCCCCAGTCGAACTCCACCGGCAGGCCCATCAGTTCCCAGTGGCCGCTGGGCGTGTCCTTGCCCCGGCTGCGTTCCGCGGCGTAACCG
>JBKHIN010000247.1:0-5007 GCA_046538635.1 Alphaproteobacteria bacterium | reverse complement strand
ACCGCCGGACGGCCGGCGGCCCGGCCCGGCGGCGTTCGATATGCCCGGGCGGGACGCGCGAATCTATCATTGCCAGCTTATACCAGAGCCGGCGCGATTCATCACAAAAAAGCGCTCCGGCGGGCGGCCGGCGTCACGCTAAGAAGTTGATTCCACACCAGAACCGCGGAAATGCGGGACTCAGCTCTCCAGCATGCGTTTCAAGAGGTCCACATCCTCGTCGAGCGCCCGGTCATGGCCGCGCAATTCGTCGATTCGCTTGATGGCGTGCATGACCGTGGTGTGATCGCGCCCGCCGAACTTGCGCCCGATCTCCGGCAGCGAGCGGGTGGTGAGATTCTTGGCCAGATACATGGCCACCTGCCGGGGGCGGGCGATGGGCCGCGCGCGGCGCGCAGAGAGCAGATCGGACATGCGCACCTTGTAATATTCCGCCACCCGGCGCTGGATATCCTCGATGGTGAGCTTGCGGTCATTGGCGCGGATCAGGTCGCGCAGCACTTCCTGGGTCATTTCCAGGCTCACCGGGCGGCCCACCAGTTCGGCATAGACCACCACCTTGTTGAGCGCGCCTTCCAGCTCGCGCACGTTGGAGGTGACCTTGTGGGCCAGGAACTCCAGAACGCCGTGGGGCACGGGCGTGCGCGCGCCCTCTTCCATGATGCGCGCCGCCTTGGCCTGGAGGATGCCCAGCCGCAATTCGTAGTCGGTGGGGTGAATGTCGGCCGACAGCCCCCAGGAGAAGCGCGAGCGGATGCGCTCCTCGATGCCGTCCAGGTCCGAGGGCGAGCGGTCGGCGGAGATGATGATCTGGCGGTTGTGATCGAGCAGGGAATTGAAGGTGTGGAAGAATTCCTCCTGCGTCGATTCCTTGCCGCTGATGAACTGGACGTCGTCGATCATCAGCACGTCCACGGTCCGGAAACGCTGCTTGAAAGCCAGTTGCGTCTTGAAGCGCAGGGACTGGATGAAGTGGTACATGAACTGTTCCGCAGACAGATAGACGACCTTGCGGTCCGGATAGCGGCGCTTGATCTCCCAGGCCATCGCCTGCATGAGGTGGGTCTTGCCCAGGCCGGACTCTCCGTAGAGGAACAGCGGATTGAACGGCACCTCCGCGGCCTCCGCCACCCGGCGGGCGGCGGCATGGGCCAGCTCGTTCGACTTGCCGACCACGAAGTTCTCGAAGGAATATTTGGGATCGAGCGGCGCCCCCGCCGAATAGTCGATATCGAGGGAGGTGTGCGCCTCGCGCCGGCGGCCCGGCATCAGTTCGCGGGTGCGGGCCGGCACGCCGGCGGTATTGGAATCGCGCGCATCCTTGACGCAGGGCGTCGCCTGCTGCTGGCCCCGTGAGGCGCCCCCGCCGCCGCCGAGCAGAAAATCCACGCCGCGGATTTCGTCGTTTTCCTCCGCCCACAGACGGACAAGCTGATCGGTATAGTGCCGCTCGAGGAAATCGCGCATGAAGCTGGTCGGCGCCGCCAGCGAGGCGCGCCCGCCGCCGATCGAGATCAGCCGGAGCGGCTTGAACCAGGACTGGAATTTTTCCTCGCCGAATTCGGCCCGCAGCCGGTCGCACACGCGGAACCATTGATCCTGAAAGTCGCCGAAGCTTGCAACGGCATTCATTTGAACGCCCCCTATCTTCCCTTGTTTCCGAGAACCGCCCGTTTGTGTCCGGAGTTTTTCGTATTTCGCCGCGCGGGACCGACCCCTTTATTCTCCGCACCGCTGCAAGATTTCCGAACCGGGACGGCGATTCACTGGCGCCCCTCCCGCCCGTGCGGGCGGAGCACCCCTCGTCACGCTGAACCTGAAGAACCCTTGAGAACCGGCCCGTGCGCCCCCAACGCATCTGGCAGCACAGGCCGGCAACCGGAGGACTTTTCCGCCTAGCGCCGTGTTATCCCGTAAGCTGGCGGACTTCTTTCGTCCGGAGTGGCGGCCGCGAGGCGCAAATCTCCCCGCCGCAGATACAATCGCCGCCGCACACGCTTCACTCCGCACGCAGAACTCGCCCGGATTGATGGGATGCGGCCGTGAAGGCCAATCGGACGTACCCCGACGGAACGCGCCTTGCCCCGCATGGAAGAGTCAAGGGCAGGGAAATTCTCCGTCACTACCGTGAGGGGACGCCTCGCATGTGACCTGCAGACCGAGCAGTTCATAATGTAGACCCCCGAGGGCTTCGCATTGGTCAGGCAACCCGCCGTCCCGTGGGGGGACGGTGATACAAACCGCGAGTCGAAGCCAAGTCGAACAAAGGATGTCACTTGAGAACGGCAGGCCGGCACTTTTCTGTCCGCTTCCGGAGCGCCCGGCTTTACTGCGGAACATTATGGCGCGACCGCCGCCATGTCCAAAGAGGTTAACGCTAACGGGGGGCGCAAGGCAACGTGATCAATTCGAGAACGTTACAAAAATCCTTGCATGAAACGAATCGGGCGTGCGGGTGAGCCCTTTTGGACACGCCCTGAAAAGATCAATATTCTTTATGCAGAATATTAGCGCCAAGCACAGCCGGTGCTTGCAAAAGAGAGGATGCGTCTGTAGTCCGTCCGTACAGGGACGAAGGGTCAGCTCGCCGTTTCGAGACGCTTGATGCTCTGCGCCAGGCGCGAGATCTTGCGCGACGCCGTACGCTTGTGCAGAACGCCCCTGGCCCAGCCCCGCATGAGTTCCGGTTCCGCCTGCTTGAAGGCTTCCCGGGCCGCCTCGGCGTCGCCTGCGGCCACCGCCGTTTCCACCTTGCGCACGAAGGTCCGGATGCGCGAGCGGCGATTGCCGTTGACCTCGGTGCGGCGCCGGATCTTGCGGATCATCTTGCGGGCTGAACGGGTGTTGGCCATGGGCTTCCAGATGCGTTCGAAACGTGAATTGAGCCGCGGCTTATAGCTCCTGAGCGTTCCGCCGTCAACTGCGTTTTCCGTGCGATTGTCACAGGAGAACGCAAAAGTGCGGGGCGCATGAAGAACGCCCCGCCGGAGGCGCGCTATTTGTTCTTGAAATGCGGCTTGCGCTTCTCGATGAAGGCCGTCATGCCCTCCGACTGGTCCTCGGTCGCGAACATGGAATGGAACAGCCGGCGCTCGAACCGGATGCCTTCGGCGAGCGTGGTTTCATAGGCCCGGTTTACCGACTCCTTGGTCATCATGACGATGGGCAGGGAAAGGTCGGCGATCCTGGCGGCGACCTTGAGCGCCTCGTCGCGCAAATCGTCGGTGGGGACCACCCGGCTGACCAGCCCGGCGCGCTCGGCCTCCTCGGCCGCCATCATGCGGCCCGTGAGGCACATTTCCATGGCCTTGGACTTGCCCACGAAGCGCGTCAGGCGCTGGGTGCCGCCCGCGCCGGGCATCACGCCCAGCGAAATTTCCGGCTGGCCGAACTTGGCGTTTTCGGCCGCCAGGACGAAGTCGCACATCATCGCCAGCTCGCAGCCGCCGCCCAGCGCGTAACCGGCCACGGCCGCGATCACCGGCTTGCGGCAGCGGGTCACGCGCTCCCAGTTGCGCGTGATGAAGTCCTCGCCGAACACGTCCATATAGCCCTTGGGCTGCATTTCCTTGATGTCCGCGCCCGCGGCGAAGGCCTTGGACGATCCCGTCAGCACGATGCAGTTGATGGCATCGTCCGCTTCGAAATCGTCCAGCGCGGCGCCCAGCTCGTCCATCAGCGCATTGTTGAGCGCGTTGAGCACTTCGGGCCGGTTCAGCGTGATGATGCCGACGGCGCCCTCGCGATCGACGAGTATGTTTTCGTATGCCATGGATTTTCCTCTGTCCGCCCTTCACAGAACCGGATGCCGCATCCCGGCGCGGTCCGTGGTCTCGAACTGCCCGCGATAAAACGCGTCCGCCGCGGTCAGGTCAATGTTGCATTTCCAGCGTCTCCGAAGCGGTACACGCGTGCGGGTTGCCGCCCCGGCTTCAGCGCTGACACGCCGGACACAGGAAAGTGGAACGGTTGCCCTGGACGATACGCGTGATCGTGGCGCCGCAGGCCGCGCGCCCGCACTCGGCTCCGGCGCGGCCATAGACCGAGAACGCATGCTGAAAATATCCCGGCTCGCCGCCCGCCCCGGCATAGTCGCGCACGGACGATCCGCCCGCCTCGACGGCCTCGCTCAGCACCTCCCGGAGGGCCCGGGCCAGCCTTTCCGCACGAGACCCGCGCACCGTGCCGCTCAGCCGCCGGGGCGACAGCCGTGCACGGTATAAGGCCTCGCAGGCGTAAATATTGCCGATACCCGCGACGATGCGCTGGTCCAGGAGCGCCGCCTTGATGGGGCTGCGCCGTCCTTCGAGCGCCGCCGCCAGGGCGGGGCCGGTGAGCGCGCCGCCCAGCGGCTCCAGCCCCAGATGGCGCAGCAGGGGATGCGCCCCGGCCTCGTCCGCCAGGGTCATGAGGCCGAAGCGGCGATGATCCGTATAGACCAGGCGCACGCCGGCCTCGGTTTCCAGCACCACATGGTCGTGCGGCCCCGTGCCGCTGCCGGGCGTTCCCGGGGGCGCGCCGCCGTGCGCCTGCACGGCGAAGCGGCCGGACATGCCCAGATGCATGATCAGCGCCCGGCCGGTGTCGAGTTCCGCCACCAGATATTTGGCGCGCCGCCCCAGCCGCCCGATCCGGCGGCCCGTGAGCGACTGCACGAAATCGGGCGGGAAGGGAATGCGCAAATCGGCCCGGCGCAGTTCCACCCGCGCCAGGCGGCGGCCCTCCAGATGCGGCGCCAGGCCCCGGCGCACGGTTTCCACTTCCGGCAATTCAGGCATGCGGGGATATGATGTATGGACGACCGGCGCGTCAATGCGAATAGTGGTGGCGAGCAGGACAGGATGAATGGGTTGGTGTAATCGACACGGCGATCCATTCCCGCTCGTTCCCGCGAAAGCGGGAATCCAGAAGCCACACAATCAGGTATTTGAGCGTGTCGCACTGGGTCCCTGCTTTCGCAGGGATGAGCGGGAGAGGTAGACGCTGCCGGGATTGGCCAACCTGAAC
>JBKHIN010000246.1:0-5020 GCA_046538635.1 Alphaproteobacteria bacterium | reverse complement strand
CCGTGAGAGGTGAAAGCGCCCGCTACCCCGCAGGCTTGAGCGCGAAGATTTTCATGCTGGCCGCGTAGTCGTTGATGTCGTACGCGCGAAGCACGCCGGACAGACCTTCATGCACGCTCTTGTCCGCGCCCGCGTCCTGCGGCGCCGGACCGCAGCAGCCGGCAGACTTCACCGCGCTTTCCGATGCCGCCTCCGGCGCGGGAGCGCAGCAGGCGGCCTGCCCTTCCGCCTCGCCATAGGCGTTCAGATCCGCGCCGCTGTCGATCAGGCGCACGTCGGCGAAGCCCGCCTGCGCCAGTCCGCGCTCGTAATCGCCGATCATCAGGGCGCCCGAGATGCAGCCCACATAGGCCTCCGCGCTTTGGGCGAGTTCGGGCGGCAGCGGCTTTTTCAGGGCAATGTCGCTGACGGCGAGCCGTCCGCCCGGTTTCAGCACGCGGAAGATTTCGGCGAAGGCCCGGCCCTTGTCCGCTACCAGATTGAGGACGCAATTGCTGATCACGCAGTCCACGGTATCATCTTCCAGCGGCAGGGCCTCGATGGGCGCTTCGTGGAAGACAGCGTTGCGGATGCCCGCCCGTTCGGCCGCGGCCCGCGCCCGGGCCAGCATGTCCGGGGTCATGTCGATGCCGATGGCCCGGCCGTGGGGCGCCACCCTGGCGGCCGCCAGAAACACGTCCAGGCCGCCGCCGCAGCCCAGGTCCACCACGACCTCGCCCGGCCGCAGGCCCGCCATCGCCGTCGGATTGCCGCAGGAGAGGCCCATATTCGCTTCTTCCGGAATGGAAGCGAGGTCGTCCTCGGAATAGCCGAAGGCCCGGGCGATGCGCCGCGCCCCGTCGCCGGCCGTGTGGCCGCGCGCCACTGCGCCGTAACGTTCGCTGACCAGAGTGTGTATATCCTTGCTCATGAGGCGGGCTCCCGAAGCCTTGACGTTTTGAAGGGCGGCGGGGCGGCGCTCCTTGTGAGGGCGGCCCCCGACCTCCTATGTTCAACTAGGGAACTGGCCTGCGGTTTCGCAAGGGCAGGCGTCACCGGATCGATGACCGGGCATGCATTTGTGACCTGCCGCACAGAAGGATCGGCCGCATGACGGAAGCGCGCGCGCAACTGCCCGGCAAGTTCGAAAGTCCGGCGCTCACCGCGAAGGGGGAACGGCGCGCCCGTGTCCGCCTGAAGGCGCTGGAGACGCTCTGGATCAACACGGGCACGCTGTGCAACCTCACCTGCGAGCATTGCTATATCGAGTCCTCGCCGCGCAATGACCGGCTGGTCTACATCACGGCGGCGGAGGTGCGCGCCTATCTCGACGAAATCCGCGAGCGGTCCCTGCCCACGCGCACCATCGGCTTCACCGGCGGCGAGCCCTTCATGAACCCGGAGTTCATGGAGATGCTGGAGGACGCCCTCGGGCGCGGCTTTTCCGTTCTGGTGCTGACCAACGCCATGCTGCCCATGCAGCACAAGCGCGAGGCGCTCCTGCGGCTGAAGACCGCCCACGGGGAGCGGCTGGTGCTGCGCGTCTCGGTGGACCATTACACGCAAGAAGTCCATGAGGCGGAGCGGGGACCGCGAAGCTGGGAACCCACGATCAGGGGGCTTTCCTGGCTGGCCCGCGAAGGGTTCGCCCTTGCCGTCGCCGGGCGCATGCTGAGCGGGGAGCCGGAAGAAGAAATCCGCGCCGGGTTCGCGCGCCTGTTCACCGAACTGGACCTGCCCCTCGATCCGGACGATCCGGAGCAACTGGTCATCTTCCCGGAAATGGATGAAAAGGCCGAGGTGCCCGAAATCACCGAAAGCTGCTGGGGCATTCTGGGCGTCGATCCGGACACGGTGATGTGCGCCACCTCGCGCATGGTGGTGAAGCGCAAGGGCGCCGAGCGCCCGGCGGTGCTCTCCTGCACGCTGCTGCCCTACGACCGGCAGTTCGAGCTGGGCGCGACGCTGGCGGAGGCCGAGGGCGCGGTGCCCCTCAACCATCCCCATTGCGCCAAGTTCTGCGTGCTGGGCGGGGCTTCCTGCGGGGGGTGAGGCGGCTGCGTTAGCCGGAATCGAGCCCCCAGAACCGGACGATGTGGAAGCTCGAGCAAATCCCGGCATCCAGGGCGAACGGGGCGGGTGTACCGCACTCAGCCTCCCCGCTCCCCGGATCGATCGGTGTGCCATGCGCCATGCCGCCGACCAGCACCGTTTCCACGAGCACGTCGCCGTTTGAATCCTTGTAGAGCCGGTGCTCATGGCCGTTGAGGCTGTCCTCGACGTCCGGGACCCGGTCAATGCCCAGCACGTTCGTCCACTGGTCCACCAGCTCACGCTGGTTCTCCGGGTTGACGATGGTGTCGTCGGCGCCCTGCCAGATCGCAAGAGGGGGGAACGGCCCGTTGTGGTTCGACGCGTTGCGCACCAGATCGCCCCAGGTTTCGGGCTCCAGGTCCTTCACCGGCGCCCGAATTCCCGGTGCAGCGCTGACGCCGCACTGGCCGGTTTCCAGCGTGTCTGTGGCGCATCTGTACGGCATGCCCGCGATGATCGCGCCAGCGGCAAACCGTTCCGGATAGGCCGCAAGCATCACGGCCGTCATCCCGCCGCCTGCCGACAGGCCGGTGATGTAGATGCGCCCGGGATCGATACCGGCCTCGTCTTCCATCTTGTCGATCATCTGCTTGATCGACAGCGCTTCGCCCTGATTACGCGCAGTGTCGCCCGGCCGGAACCAGTTGAAGCATCTGGCGAAATTGTTCGCGAACGGCTGTTGGGGCAGCAACAGCGCGAAGCGGTGCTCATCCGCAAATTTGATCCAGCCTGTCTCATCGTCGTAATCCGCCGCCTGCTGATTGCATCCATGCAATGCCACGACCAGGGGCCGGGAGGGTTCGAGACCGTCCGGCACATAGGTGCACATTTCCAAATCGCCCGGGTTGGAGCCGAAGCCGGAGACCCGGGTCAATCGTGAGCCGCAACCGTCATCGCACCACCCCGGAAACCAGAAACAGAACCAGCTCGCCGCCGAGGCCGTGGCCGGTGCGATCAGCAGCACGAAAATCAATGTCGCAAGAAAAGAGGGAATGCGCATTTTCATGGGAAATTCCTTTTTGTTCCGCGTGGAAACAAGCCGCAACTCCGCAATAAGCAATGACAGGAAGCCGCCCGATGGTGGCGTTGCATCTGAAAAAACAATGTAAAGGGGCCCCGGCCGGGGCAGTCAAAACCACGTTGCCCGCGTCACACCGGCCCCAGCCAGCGGCCGGTGCGCCGTTTGAAGGCCCGGTAGGCGTCACCGTATTTGCCTTCCAGATAACGCTCCTCGCGTCCGATCACGCCGTAGCGCATGACCGGCAGCACGATGGCGAGCAGCGCCAGCGCCGCGGGCGCGTCGGCCAGCACCGATATGCCCAGATAATTCGCGGTCAGCCCCAGATAGATGGGATTGCGGGTGAGGCGGTAGATGCCGCCGGTGACCAGCGTCTCCACCGCTTCCGAGGTGCGCACGGGCGTTCCCGCCTTCGCGAAGCGCCGCATGGCCGCCGCCATGAGGAAAATGCCCGCGGCCAGCAAGGCCATCCCCAGAAGAAGGCGCGCGCCACCCGAAAGGCCGAGGGAATCGAGAGAGGCGGGCATCACCGCCAGGTCCAGCGCCACGCCCAGCACCAGCGCGCCCATATAGAGCAGGGGCGGGCGCACCAGCACGCCGGGGCCGTGGTCGCCGTTCTGTTCTGCCCCGCCGGGCTGCCCGGATGTCATGCCCGCTCCTTCACTGGATTGCGCCGGCCCGGCGGAGGGCGCCGGGACCGCTTCTTGTGACAGGGATCACCGCAGCCAGCGGGCGCGGTGCCGGTCCTCCCAGGGGCCGCGTGTGGGCCGCCGGAAAAACCGGATCAGCACCATGCCCGCGACGAAACCGCCGATATGGGCCATGAAGGCGACGCCGCCCTCCTGTCCCATTTCCTGAAGGGACTGCGCGCTCAAAAGCTGGAACACGAACCACAGGCCCAGAACCACCAGCGCGGGCACCCGGAAGGTGGTGATGAAAAAGCCCAGAAAAACCAGTATCCGGACATTGGCCGTGGGGTAGAGCAGCAGATAGGCCCCCAGCACGCCGGAAATGGCGCCGCTGGCCCCGACCATGGGAATTTGCGTATCCGGGTCCATGAAGGCCTGCGCCAGCGCCGCCGTCACCCCGCAGACCAGATAAAACATGATGAAGCGCACCTTGCCCATGGCCGCTTCGACATTATCGCCGAAGATCCACAGATAGAGCATGTTGCCCAGCAGGTGCAGGATGCCGCCATGCAGGAACATGGAAGTGACCAGCGTCAGCGCGGGCTCGGGCGCCGCCAGGCCCGCCGGCCAGTCCGGGTTCTCGAACAGCCGGTAGGGCACCATGCCGTAGCTGAGCACGAAGGCCAGGCCTTCATTGGTGTTGAAGCCCAGCGAAAGCTGATACAGGAACACGGCCACGCACAGGCCGATCAGCGTCCAGCTGACAATGGGCGTGGCGAAAGCGGGATTGTCGTCGGATACCGGCAGCATGGAACGACTATAGCCCGGGAACGCGCAAGCGCCACCCACCTTGCGGCATACGCCTGATGCGTGTATAAACCGGTGCGCCCGGCATATCCGGGCGAAGGCAGGAGACCAACAATGCCAATACGGATTTCTGAAATCACCCGCCTGCCGGCCGGTTCGGTCCTCGCCCCCGCCTCTCGCTAGATCGAAGCGGCTGGCGACGAAACCGGCCGCACGGGCTTTTACTTCAGGGAAAATTGCGGTTGCGGTTCACCGTATCAGCGGTACCGGACTTGGATCCGGTTGCCGCCCAAGGGTTGTGTCATGACGATACCGGATTATGAGCGCACGCTGGCGTGCCGTTTCGCGGCCCGTCTGGCGAACAGTTTCGAGCGCACCTCCAGGCCGGCGAGAAAGCTGATCGACTGGCTGGAGACTTACGAGGGCTATACGGGCCTCAATCTGGAAGAAGTGGCGGCCGTCCGGCTGAAGTCGGGCAAGCGCCGCCGCCGGC
>JBKHIN010000051.1:0-11772 GCA_046538635.1 Alphaproteobacteria bacterium | reverse complement strand
ATACAATACACTCTATGGCGTTGCCTACTTTGACCAGGAGGGGGAACGGCATGATCTTGGTGGCGTAAAAATCGGTCAATTCAATATGCTGTTCCGGCTGAAAAGCCCCCGCAACGTCATCGGCGGGTTTGGCGTTTTCAGCCATGCGTCCAAACTGCCCATTTCCCTCGCCTGGGAGGCTTTTGGCATCAAGAACGGCGCACGCAGCTTCGCGGAGATGCGCGAGCGCATCGGCAGGCTGCGTAGCAGGGAAGGTGGGCCGCTCACGGACTATGTCATCGGCGCCCGCATTCTGGTGCAGCCCGTTTTCCTGCCGGAGCACCTGTGGATCCCGCAGCCGGAATCATGGTCGGGGCCGATCGTGGTCGGCAAGACCTACTCCACGGAGGACCGGGAAGGCCTTCGGCTGTGGGAGCGCGTTATGGAGGCCGCCCAACTTGCCGAGGCGCCCCAAGCCGGCTTCGGCGAGCAGCCCGCCCGCCGCTATGGCGAGCCCACCCTCATCCGGCCGCGCCTCGGCCAGGGCGCTTTCCGGGTTTCCGTGACCGATGCCTATAGCCGCAAATGCGCCGTTTCCGGAGGGAAAGTCCTGCCGGCACTGGAGGCCGCCCACATCCGGCCCTATAGGGAGGGCGGGCAACACGAAGTTTCCAACGGCATCCTCATGCGCCGGGACATCCACAGCGTTTTCGACGCCGGCTATGTCACTGTCGACGAAGACCACCGCCTCGTCGTCAGCGACCGGGTGCGCACGGAATTCAACAATGGCGAGGAATACCAGCGCATGCACGGCGCGAAGCTTATCCTTCCCTCGTCTACTGCCCACCAGCCCGACGTCGAGGCCCTGAGGTGGCATAATGAGAGGGTGTTTCGCGATTAGCAGCCAACGAGGAAAGTCGGGGCAATCTGACTCGGCACGGTGCTGGCGCTGGGGATCGTCTTTGCCAACTACAATCTGTGGCTCGCGCTTTTTGCCGGGCTGACGGGCCTCGCCATCTGGCTGCTGCCCCGTTTCGTGCCCCGGTTTTACGCGCGGGTAGGCGAGCGGGTGCACGAGCCGCGAATCAAGTTCCTGCTGCTTGTACGGCCTAACCCTGTTGCGTTAACCTGTTCTTGCCAGGCAGCAGCGCGAACAAGGAGATTTCAATGAGCAAGCTCAAGCGTCGGCTGATGGCGCTCAGCCTCACTTCCGTGCTTGCCGCTTTGGGAGTGCATTCAGCAGCCGCACAGGCGGATGTCCGGGACAGCCTGAAGCGTGACCAGCTGATCAAGCGCGATCCCCTGGTCAAGCCGGACCGGAGCCTGAAACCTCGCACGCAGGTGCAGGGTTACCTGGTCAGGGGCGAGAAGGGCGAATACTACTATCTGACAAGGGCCCAGCTGGCTGCCCTCGCCCATAAGGGGAAATGCCATAAATCCAAGTGCGCGCGGGTTGCGTCTTCCAGTGTCATCGTGAAAAAGCGTTCCCTCGCCCGGTTCCTGCTCCGCAGTGCGCGGCCTTTCGGCAGGAAGCTTCGGGATCAATCGCTGGTTCAGTCCATGGACACGTCCATTCAGCGCAGACAGCGTCTCGGGGCCCAGGTGCGGGGTGCGCTGTCCAAACAGGGATTCGAGGTCGGCGTACTCTATCCGACCAAAGTGGGCTGAGCATAACCACGCCGATTCCGGAGTGGGGGCCGCACGCGAGGCAGAATGGCATTTGCACCTCGATCTGCAGGGTTGCTGCGGGATTACGGCGGCACGGCCCGGATAGCCGATCCCGAAGAGACCTTGCGTAACCTGGAGCAGGTGCGCAGGCTTGTGGGCATTTCGCGGCTCGCGAACATAACGGGGCTCGACAGCGCCGGCATCCCCACATGGATGGCGATACGGCCCCTTGCCCGTTCGGTCACTGTCTCCCAAGGCAAGGGAATCAGCCATGCCGCGGCAAAGGTGTCGGCAATCATGGAGGCGGCCGAACTCTTCCATGCCGAACACCTCCTGCCCGCGGGCGACAAGGTCACGCTGGCCGAGGCCGCCCGGTCCCGCCGCTTCGTCGATATTTCCTTTCTTCCGATCCGCGACAGCGCCGATCTGTCGCCGGAACGGCCGGTAAGATGGATAGCGGGAAAATGCCTCATCTCGGGGAATGCGCAGTGGTACCCGCGCCAGATCATAGATCTCGATCTGGTGGACCGTGACGGCGAGGCGGAGCCATTTACGTCTTCGTCGAACGGGCTGGCGTCGGGAAACTCGCTCGAAGAGGCCACGATCCATGCCATCTGCGAGGTAATGGAGCGGGACCATTGCACCTTTTTCCAGATGAAGGAAAACCTCGCGCCCTATCTGCACAGCAACCGCCTGAAACTTGGCACGATCAGCGATCCGGACTGCCGCCATGTTCTGGCGAAAATCGAGCAGTCCGGGCTGAAATGCGCCATATGGAGTGTTGCGGACGAACCGGGTGTACCCAGTTTCACCTGCGATATCTACGACGCAGACAATGCCACCCCTTACCCTGTGCGCGCCTCCGGCGCGGGCTGTCATCCGAGAAAGCGTATCGCATTGCTCCGTGCCCTGACGGAAGCGCTTCAGAGCCGGCTGACATTCATTGCAGGCGCGCGGGACGACCTTCTCTGGAAAACATACAGGAAAGATATT
This sequence comes from Alphaproteobacteria bacterium, assembly GCA_046538635.1. Classification (GTDB taxonomy): domain Bacteria; phylum Pseudomonadota; class Alphaproteobacteria; order JAJFIK01; family JAJFIK01; genus JBKHIN01. The sequence goes on along the minus strand of JBKHIN010000051.1, from coordinate 9,132 downwards.
CCGGTCACCGCACTCGCCAACAAGATATGGATGGAACAGCGCCAGTATGAGGCCGAGCTGGTTGATTTCGAAACCATCAACGATTTCGGTTCGGGAACGGATGATCCGCACGAGCTGGTCGACGAATTGCTGGCCGCACTGGAAACGTGCGGTTTCAACAACGTTATTCGCACCGATCTGACGAGCGACCCCATCAATATTCCGGTCGTGCATGTCTTCATTCCCGGGATGGAGCCGCGCATCGAAACGGATTCCTATTGTCCCGGCCCGCGCATGATGAAATTTCTGGAGGAGATTATTCAGTCATGAAAGCGTGTGTCTTTCTCGGGCCGACGCTGCCGCTGGACTGCGTGCCGGAAAGGATCGACGTGTTCGGGCCGGCGGCGCTGGGATCCGTCTACCGGGCGGTAAGGGAAGGGTATTCCCGGATCGGTATCATCGACGGCGTGTTTGGCGTCGTGCCTTCTGTGTGGCACAAGGAAATTCTGTATGCGATTGAAACGGGGGCAACCGTGTATGGCGCTTCCAGCCTCGGGGCATTGCGCGCGGCCGAATTGTATTTTTACGGCATGGAGGGCGTGGGGCGGATTTACCGCCTGTTCCGTTCGGGAATATTGTCGGATGATGACGAAGTCGCGGTGATCCACGGTCCCATGAATGCCGCTTATGGCCCCTTGTCGGAGCCCATGGTGAATATACGCTTTACCCTCAACCGCATGCGCCGGTCCGGGCTGCTTTCACGGGACGGAGCGGCAAAGGCGTGTGACCAGCTCAAGAGTCTGTTCTATCCGGAGCGAACGCTGGACAGGCTCACCGCCTGTTTGCGGGAGCACGGGCTCACCGGGGATCCGGAGGCGGCCGTCTGGCAGTGCTATGTCGACGTAAAGGCCGGGGATGCCCGGCAATTGCTCGCCCGGATGAGCGACGCCCGGGCGCCTTCGGCTGCCGACCGGATTTGGGAATTCCTGCCGACGCGCTACTGGTCCATGCAGTTCGATCGCGCTATTGGCGACGTGCCCCGGCTTGAACCGCGCCGCACGGGCGGGGTGCCTACCAGTAAACCTGCCATGAGTCCCGCCGCCGGAGAGCGTGGCCCTGAAGCGTGATCCGGGGCGAACGGGACCCCACATTCCGCCATTTGGCCACGCCGTGAAGCAGCATTCCCCACTGAAGCGCCATTCTGCCCCGGACATAGGGAACATAGCGGGTTTTCTCCGCCAGCGCGCTTTGCAGCCTGTCCCGGTTCAAAAGCATGAAACGGGGGGAGGACAGTTCGCAGACATTGAGGCCGCCGCCTTCATCCGGCAGCGTAACCGGTACAGTGAAGGAAACCGGATTTGCGAAATCGATTTCCTCGGGCCGTTCCCAGTGAAGGTATTTATATTGAAGATCAAGGTGCAGTTCGAATGCGGAATATTGAACGCCCGGTTCGGCCGGATAAATATGAAATCCGGGAAGGGCGAGGCCGGGCGCAAATGTGACGGGTTTTCCGAGGCAGGCTGACAGGAAGGTTTTCAACTTGTCATAGAGCCCCTTGAATTCCGAGCCGAGCGTGGGATTCAGTTCACGCGCCTTGCTGTAATAGCCGGCTTCCTTGTCATGAGTTACGGCATCCAGATAGCTGGGCACCCCCAGCGTGTAATAGGACTGCCTGACAACTCCGTCTGAGCCGGGCTTCTCGCGAAGTTCCCACAGATCTCTGAGCCGGAGGACCGTTTGCTCGACGGCCCGGCACTCCTCTGTATCAAGAAAATCCAGCAGCTCGATCCTGGCGTTGGGCATGGGAACCTCGTCTCGGGAAGAGGCCGGTCAGTTCAGAAGTTTGATGTTCGAACCGAAGCCGCCCACCGGGCCCCGCGCCCACCACACCATGGACCAGCGGACGCCCTGCGTTACAGGCGTCACCCGGTGAATAAGGCTTGAGCGGAACGCCACGCCGCAACCCTGTGCGCGGGGTACGCCGATGACCCCGTCCCCGCCGCGCAGCTCCAGCTCGCCGCCCTCATATGACGAAGCCGGAGACAACTGGACCGACACGGACAATTTTCGCACGGTGGCCTGGGGCAAATCCTCCGAATCCTGATGCCAGTCGAAATGTCCGCCGCCGCTGCTGCTGTAACGGGAAATCTGTACGCGTTCGAACTGGTCGATCCCGCGAATGGCGAACCGGCGCCGCGCTTCTTCGGCGAATGCAATGAGTTTGCGCGCGGTCTGCGGATTCACGTCCGGCCATGCAAGCCAGTGGATCATGCCTTGGCGGGCGGTCCCGTCGATCGCCCCTTCGCTCACCGTTGCCGCATGTCCGGCGTGCGCCTGCACGGCCCCGGCGAGATCTGCGCATTCGTCCCCGGACAGGAGCGGGACGGTAAGCGCGACAATCCCCGAGGAATCTCCGATGCACCGGGGACCGGCGCCCAGTTCCGCCAGCAGAGAGTTTTTTGAGGACAGGTCGCGCCAGGCTTTCTGCACGGGCACATTCGCCAGTTCCTGTGCCGCCAGCCGCCCCGCATCGCGGTTGACTCCGGCGATTTCTTCATAGTGGTCCCGGGCCCGGCGGAATTCGCCGCGGCAGGCGTGCAAATGCACCATTCCTGCATGGGCCGGCCCGTTCCGGGGATCAGCGCGCAGGGCCTGTTCGAACAGCGCTTCCGCGTTTTCGAGCGCGCGGACGCGAACGAACGCTTTCGCCAGACTCACCAGTATTTCCGGATTGTCCGGCCGCTGGCGTGCGGCCGATGACAGGAGACCGCAGGCGAGCCTCTCCGCTCCCATTTCATGAGCGCGGCGGGCGAATTCGCACAGCACCTCGACATCATAGGGAAAGGACCGGATCAGTTCGTCGAAGCATTCCAGCGCCCGGGTGAACTCGCGGGCCCGGCAGAGAGACGCGGCCCGTTCCAGCAGTTCCGCCTTGCGCTGCGCCCTTGTCAATTCGTACACTGACGTCCTGGTCATCGATGCGCTTTCACCTTGATTGCGCGCTTTGCGGAGCATTCGCCATTAAATTAACCGAAACGGGAGATTTTCGCCAGCAGAGCCTTTGCGCACGCTGCGCTCCGGCCCTCACCGGCGCGTCCGGCGGCGGCAGGAGGCCATTGTTGCCTCCGGGCGGGACCGCGCCCTTCCCGGGGCATGGGTGACGGCCATTCCGGGCGCAGGGTTAAGCATTTCCGGGGGATCGGAGATGCCGCCGGCAGGAGTGCAGCCCGCCGGGCCGGGCGCGCGGTGCGGGCCACCATGACGCCGTGCCCTTGTAGCGCCTGAAGCGGATTGCATTCGGGTTCAAGCACTTTCCGCCCAATCTTTTCTTTCCGCTCGTCCCCGCGAAAAGCGGGGATACGGGCGTCATCCATCCCTGTTCTTCCCTCCCGATAGCCGTCCGCCCCGCTCACCGGACACCAGACACCAGGCCCTGGCGATCCCGCCTGCCAGAAAGGCCAGACCTCCCCAACCGGCCATCAGCATGCCGCCCAGTCTCTGATCGCCGATCGGCGAAAGGCCGAAGGAACCGTTGCATATCGCAGGATTGTAAAGCACGTCCGGGGCCAGCAGAAGCACCATGCCAAGAAGCGTCATATGCATGAACGAAAGGAAGCACGCGAGCACGCCGCCGGCCGCCGAGTGCCTGTTTCTGCCCGCAAAGGCGAAAAACCAGACCGCCAGCGCGGATGCGCAGAATGTGAACTGCTGCGTTATAAAGAGGGTTGTTGACCGGGCCGCCCCCTCATGCGCGCCGGGCAGGTGCCAGCCCCATACCGTTATGAATTCGAGAAGGGAAGCGCCCAGGGGCCAGGCCATCGAAGGCGCCCAATGGCTGAAGCGCGCGGCGGCATGGGCAAGGCCGATGCCGATCAGCGGCGCGGCGAAGGCGATGACCCCCAGATGGATAATCATCGCGGGGGAGAAGGCCGTCCGGCTGATCGCGGGCAGCGGGCCCAGCCACAGGGCCGCGAGCGCCGTCAGCCCGAGTAGAATGGCCGTTGCCGCGAGATAATCCGTGCGCCCCCGAAATTGCGCCGGTGAAGTGCGGATTCCCGCCCAGGCGTTGCGATCGATCATCCGCAAAGCTTGAGGTAACAACCTGCCGTTACCGTAAAGCTGCAAGGTCGGCGCCACGGCCCGGACGGGAACAATGCTGGAAATTCTGTTGAAGGCAGCGCATATCGCGTTTCTTTCGCTGTGGGCCGCCGGCCTGATCGCACTGCCTGCGCTGCTCGGCCGGCGCACGGAGCCGAGCCCCGGCGAACACGCCAGGCGGCTGCGTTTCACCCGCCTCGCCTATCAGTTCGTGGTTTCGCCGGCCGCCGTTCTGACCGTGGCGACAGGAATCGCGCTGATCTTCATCGCGGACTACGAAACGCCCTGGCTGGGCGCCAAGCTTGTGGGCGTCGGAGGGATGGCGCTTCTCCACATGCGGATCGGCGCCGGACTCGAACATCAGGAAAAACGCTACGAGCCCGGACCTGAAGCACGGACCCTGTTGACGCTGGGCGCCCTTGTCTCCGTCTCGATTACACTCGGTTTTGTGCTCGGCAAACCCGATCTCCCCCCCGGCCTTTTTCCGGCCTGGCTCAATGAAGGCCGCCCCGAAGGCTTTTTCGACGTACTCCCGTCATGGTTCGCGTGTGAGTGTGCCGCCTCCGGCGTGTTCTTCCCTTCTATCCTCGGGCAATTCCACGGCAAAGCCATGCTCGAAAACGAGCTTGCCGCCGTGCCAGCCCGTGAAAGCCACCAGCACAAGCTGGAGACCGGAGAGCAGTGCTCCCCAGGGCAGTACCGCATCCTCGTAGTTGCCTATCCGGTGCGCCCAGTTCAGCGCCAGAACGGCGAGCAGCGTCATGGCGATGACGCCGTGGCTCCATCCGGCAGCGTGACGGCGGGCGCCCGGGACGGCGAGCATCTCTCCGAGTCCGGACAAAGCGGCGAAGCTTCCCATGACGAAGGCCGCACCGGAGCCCCAGACGGCCGCACGCGCAAAAAAGGGATCGAGCGTCCACCAGTAGGCGGCGTCGCACCCAGCGACCCAGAAGACCCCGGCGATAGGAAAGGCAACCAGCATGGCGTGGATCGGGTGACCGAAGATGGCGATCCGGCTGTCGAGATCAACGACGCCATCCGGTGCCGGACGGGTCGAGCGGGTAACATTGGTGCGCTTGGGAGGCATGGCGCTTTCCGTATTCCTGGCTGGGCCGGCCGGGCGGCTCGGCGCGTCTCGGCGGCCATTGCGACAGCGATTATGACGGGCTGCTCCGGACCGCTGTCGACGCTCGATCCGGCCGGGCCGGCCGCCATGCGCATCGCGACGCTGTGGTGGATCATGCTTGCGGGTGCGGCGCTGATCCTCATTGGCGTTTGCGTGCTCGCCCTTTTGCCTTTCATCAACGCTGGAGCGGCAGGCAGGGTTTCATCGCGCCTCTGGCTCTGGGGCGGCGGTCTCGCCTTTCCGCTGGTCACCCTTTTCGCGCTGCTCGTTTACGCATTCGCGCTGAGCCCTGCCGAGGAGACGGCGCGGACAGGCGGGCACCCGGTACGGGTCAGGGTAATCGCGCGCCAGTTCTACTGGACCTTCGTGCATCTCGACGCTCCGGGCGGCCCTGTGACGACGCAGGGGCTTCTGCACATTCCTGTGGGGCGGCCGGTCGAACTCGCGATCACCAGCGAGGATGTCATCCACAGTTTCTGGGTTCCGCGTCTTGCCGGAAAACGGGACGCCATTCCGGGACGAGTGAACACGCTTATCATCCGGGCGGATGCGCCGGGCGTTTATGGCGGGGTCTGCAATGAATTCTGCGGCCTGGGCCATGCCGGGATGACCTTCGAGGTCATTGCCCACGGCCCGGAAAGCTATGAGGACGCGCTCGCTGCCCTCGCGGACGCACAGGATACTGACGAAAACGCGGCGCAGAGCGGGGCGGGCGGCAAATGAGCGGTCCTGCTGCGGCCTCCCGGCCCACGCGGGCGATCCGTCTGCACCGGGCGCTCACGAAGATCTGGGATACGCCGCCGGGCCTGCCCCGTCTGGCCGCCGTCAATCACACTTTCGTGGGCCGCCGCTTCATCTTCACCGCGCTCGCCTTCTTCGCCATTGGCGGTATTCTGGCGATGCTGATGCGCACCCAGCTCGCGGTGCCGCAGAATGATTTTCTCGGACCCCACGCCTACAACCAGATTGTCACCGTACACGGAACGGTGATGATGTTCCTGTTCGCCATTCCGCTGATCGAGGGACTGGCGATCTACCTGCTGCCGAAACTCCTGGGCGCGCGCGACCTCGCCTATCCGCGCCTGTCCGCCTTCGGGTACTGGTGTTACCTTTTTGGTGGCCTGATGATTATCGGGTCACTGGTTTTCGGCGAAGCGCCGGCCGCCGGCTGGTTCATGTACACGCCGCTGTCATCGAAGCCCTGGTCGCCCGGCATCGGCGCAGACGCCTGGCTGCTGGGCGTCACCTTCGTCGAAATTTCGGCGATCGCCGCGGCGGTGGAAATCGTGGTCACGGTACTGAAGGTCCGTGCGCCCGGCATGTCGCTTGACCGCCTGCCTTTGCTGGCGTGGTACCTGCTGGTCACGGCCTTCATGATTCTCGGCGGCTTCCCGCCGCTGATCCTGGGTTCCGTCCTGCTCGAGGCCGAGCGCGCCTTCGGCTGGCCCTTTTTCGATCCGGCGCGCGGCGGCGACCCGCTGTTATGGCAGCACCTGTTCTGGCTGTTCGGACATCCGGAGGTTTACATCATCTTCGTTCCGGCGGCGGGCGTGATCTCCACCATCCTGCCGGTCTTCGCGCGGCGGCCCATCGTAGGCTACGCCTGGGTGGTGGCGGCGGTCATCGCGCTGGGCTTCCTCAGCTTCGGCCTGTGGGTGCACCATATGTTCACGACGGGACTACCGGGGCTTTCGCTGGCCTTCTTCTCGGCGGCCTCCCTGCTGGTGGCAGTGCCGACGGCCGTGCAGGTGTTCGCCTGGCTCGCCACGCTGGCAAAGGGGCGCCCCGTACTCTCCCTGCCCATGCTTTACATCCTGGGCTTTTTCTTCGTGTTCGTCGCGGGCGGGCTGACCGGCGTCATGGTCGCGATCGTGCCCTTCGACGAACAGGCGCACGGCACCCACTTCATTGTCGCCCATCTCCACTATGTGCTGATCGGCGGATTCGTTCTGCCACTGCTGGCCGCCGCCTATTACTGGCTGCCGCAGGCGGCCGGGCGGCTGCCGGTCTACTCGCTCGGCAAAACGGCGTTCTGGCTGATTTTCGGCGGCTTCAACCTGACCTTCCTGGTCATGCACTGGACGGGGCTGCTCGGCATGCCGCGGCGCATTTTCACCTACGAGTCCGGACTTGGTTTCAATCTGCCGAACCTGATTTCGTCCTTCGGCGCGTTCCTGCTGACTTCGGGCTTTGCCCTGGTGGCGCTGGATATATTCCTTCAGGTCCGCCACGGCCGCTCGTTCCGCCGCAATCCATGGGGCGCGGGCACCCTGGAATGGGCCATGCCCACGCCGCCCGCCGCCTACAATTTCGCGAGCCTGCCCCAGGTGGAGGGGAGGGATCCTCTGCATGCAGATCCGGCGCTTCCCGCCCGTCTGGCCGCGGGCGAGGGCTATCTCGCCCGGGCGCGCGATGGCCGGATGGAAACGCTTGCGGTGTCGATGGTCGAGGCGCGGCCGGAGCAAATTCTGGTTCTTCCGAATCAGGACTACACGCCGCTCTGGATGGCGCTTGGACTCGCCGTCTTCTTCGGAGCGATGCTCGCGGGTCTTTATGCCGCTGCGCCGCTTGGACTCGCCCTCGCCGCCGTTTTCGCGTGGCGCTGGGCGGCGAGCGGCGCCATGAAGTATGATCCGGAGCCGGAGGATATCGGCAAGGGCGTGACACTGCCCCTCCACACGGCGGCACGAAGCCCGCCCGGATGGTGGGGACTCGTCTTTTTCCTTCTGGCCGATTTCATCCTTTTCGCCTCGCTTCTGTTCGGCGTAATCTTTCTCGCCGCCTTTGCGTCCGGCTGGCCCGCCCCCGCGCCGCCGGATCTTTCCGGCGCACCCGCCGAGGCGGCGGCAATCTCGCTGCTGGCCGCCGCCGCGGCCGGGCAGGCAGCCGCTACGGTCAACCGGGGCGGGGAGGCCCGCTGCCGGGCGCGAAATGCACTCCTCGCCGTCTCCGGCCTTGCAAGCCTGGCCGGCGTCGCAGCGCTTGCGTCCGTTGCCGTTCGTTTTGATCCGGACGCTCATGCGCATGGCGCGGTTGCCTCAGCGCTCCTTGCCTATGCGGGCCTGCATGCACTGATCGGTTTACTGATGAGTTTCTTCGCCCTGACGCAGGCATTGCGCGGCGCCGTGTCTTCCCTCCGCGCATTGCCGGTAAATGCCGCCGGACTGTGGCAGATCTATACGGCGGCAACGGGCATCGCCGTCCTGGCGGCCGCACTTTTCGCGCCCGAGGCCCTGAGATGAATCCGTTCGCCCGTCCTGAAGGTTTGCTTTGGCTGGTTGCGGGTTTCCTGCTCTGGTCGTCCGCATTTCTCATGTCGTACGGCGCGCATGCGCTGGGCTGTGAATATGGCTGGGACCGCCTGTCGCTGGGGCCGGTAAGCGCGCTGCGTCTTGTCCTTATCGGCATCCTGCTCGTGCATGCGGCGGCGTTTTTCATCCTTCTGGCGCTGATCAGACGGTTGGGCCGTCAGTCCGTATACGGCGGAGAGGGCCTTATCGGCCGGCTTTCATTCCGGCTCGCGGCGGCCGCCCTTCTGGCGACCGCATGGACAGGCCTGCCGGTCTTCGCCTGGCCGGTCTGCCGGTAGGCGCGCACTTCGCATGTCGGATTGCCGAAAACAGCCCGGACCGGCGTGACCTTTGCGAAACACTCTCCGCCCGCACTGGCGGAAGGGTTTTGCGGAGATATACGCATTCTGGGCGGCAAGGTCTGCACAGACTTGTTGCCAATGACGCTCGGTCACCGGTCGATCAAGAATAAGGAAGTCCGCGAATGCGTAGGCGCAGACTGTGGGTCCGGCAAATCGCCGACTGTGTCGAGAAGGCTCGCCACCTCGGAATGCTGGCAGGACAAGCGCACCATCCCTGTGCGGCCCTTTATTCAAAATGAAAGTGCATCATGTCAAAAACGGCCCTGTATCCGATCCT
>JBKHIN010000245.1:0-5059 GCA_046538635.1 Alphaproteobacteria bacterium | reverse complement strand
GGCCCACCCCGGTGCGCTCGCTGATAAAGCCGCGGTCCACGCCCTGGATGACGGCGAACGTCACCTGTTGCAGGGCGGCGGCGTATTTGGTGGTGTCGCGCACGACCATTTCCGGGAAGACGGCCTCACACTCGCACTCGCCGGGATCGCTGAAATAGTCCGCCGGCTCCACGCCCAGCACCATGAATGTGCGCTGGCGGATCACATAGGCCGCCACGTCTTCCAGGATATGTTTCCATTGACGCTGGCGCATGCTGAGCATCTTGAAGGTGGGCTCGCCCATTTCGCCGGCCGTGGCCCGGTTCACGTCGCCGCCGCCGCCATACCAGTGCTCGGGGATCGTCGCGCCGCCCATGATGTGGTTGCGGAACAGGCGGGCGAAGCCGTCGCTGTCCGAAGCCTTCAGGTCGGGCGTGACGGCGGCCCATTCCTCCGACTCGTTATGCACGCGCACGGAGCCGGGCGCGGGCGTGTGGATCTTGCGGGCGCGTTCGTCTACCTGCTCCGGCGTCGCCCCCTTGAGCGTCACGTCCCAGATATAGGCCCGGTGAAAATCCCAGCGCTCCAGTTCGCCGAACAGCGCCCGGTCGTAGCCTTCGAGCCAGGCGAACTGGCCCATGAAATCGGAATGGCCGTGGGTCGTGTTGGACAGGTCATTGATCTTGAAATAGAAGCATTCGCCGTCCTCGAAAGTCTGCCGGATTTCCTGCGTCCGTTTACTGAAAACCGATTCCGGCCCGTTGACGATGGTGCGGTAGCGCTTCGCCTGGCCCTTCGCATCCTTCCGGGTGACGATGCCGATCACCTGCTCGATATTGTCGGGGTCCGTCACGCGCGTGGCGATCTGCGCGGGGTCCAGATAGCCCAGCCGCACATGGCCGTTGGCCTCGTTGACGAAGGTGGGCCAGCACTGCTCGCCGAATATCGCCATTTCCCGCAGCTTCTTGGGCAACTTGATGTCCATGCGGTTGATCGGGTCGCGCCAGAAAGCGTCCAGCCACTCTTGCGCTTCCTCATTCCGCACGCTGAGCGAAACGCCGTCCGCCAGCAGGTAGGCCACCGGCAATTCGACAAGGCTTTTCGCCAGGACGTTCGTCTTCCACAGGAAAACCGCCAGTTCCTGCATGCGGGAATGGGAAAGCGGGTCCAGATCGCGCGAGCCCCGGTTGCCGCCGATTTTGCGGAAGCCGTCCTCGCCCGCGTCGATGGTGACGCCGGCGGCCTCGCGGACCGCGCCGGTCTCGCGCTTCGGCTCGGTCTTTTCGCCCCCGGCGGAAGGCAGCGCCCACGAAATCAAATCCCTGAATTTCATACCCACCTCCTTGGGCCGCCGGGCAGTCCGCCCCAGTTCAACGGCGCGCCGGGCTGGCGTCCCGGCCGCCGGTCATAGGCGCCGCCGTCATGCTCCACGGTCGCGCCGGCCGGCGGCTGGTTGGTTTCCTCCGCGGCGTGCAGGGCCAGCATGTGCGCCCAGAATTCATCCGCATGCCCCACCTCGCTGGCTTCCGCGTCAAAACGCGGATTGCCCGCTGCCGTGATCAGCTTGCGGACGGCGTGGTGACTCTCGCTGATCTGCCGGGACTCCGGAATGCGAGCCGTCCGGTCCTCGAAAGCCTCCTTGCCCAGATTGGCGAGATGGTGCTTGGCGGCGGGCGTGAACAGCACGCCCTCAACGCGATAGGCCCCGTGCCGCCGCTTGGCGTCTTCCACGGGCTTTTCGCCGATTCCCGTCTGGTCCATGCACACGCGCCGGACCCGGTAGCTGCTCATGACCCGGTCCAGTTCGTCGTCCTGGGCCTTGAAACTGGCGTTCTTCAGGGCGATCACTTCGCGGGTCCAGAGCACGTCACCGACGCGCTCGATGACCCAGATCACGGTGAGGTGGCGGCGGCGGGCGATATCCATGCCCACATAGCAATCGCCGCCCTCGTAGAATATAGGCTTGCCGGCCTTGCCGTGCTGGCATGCGCCGATCATTTCCCAGGTGAGCCAGGCCGTGGCTTCATCCACGGGCTCGCACATATATTCCTGCAGGTAGGTTTCCTCGTCCCCGGCGATTTCCCGGCATTCCTCGATGAAGGCGGCGCGCTCGGCGTCCGTGGCCTTCCGCCCGAGGATCTTGTCCACGAGGCCGTCGCGCACGGCGTCCTCGATTGTGACCGTGTGGACCTCGAACTTGTGCTTGCCCCTGCCGTTCTTGGCGTTCTGCACCATCCGGTAATAGCGGTTGCCCTTGCCGTTATAGGTGCTCAGGATGCGGATCGGATAGCCCCAAGTGACGATGGGCGCCGCCGCCTTCCACATGGCCTCCGGGTCGCGGTGAAAGGCGAATTCGTCCAGGACCAGCTTGCCGCCCTTGGAGCGGAAATTCTTGGGGCTGGACGACAGCGCGGTGATACGCTTGCCGCTGGCGAAGTTGATCCAGAAGGATTTGAGGTCTTCCTCCTTGTCGATCAGGGATTCCCCGAAATCCTTCGCCCCGATGTCCAGCAGTCTCGCCCAGCCGCCGCAATAGTTGATGTATTCCTTGGCCGCGGTTTCGTCGGCGGAGGAAAACCACACGTCCATCGCGTCCGTGCTGCGGGCCGCGTCCACGGTGTCCTCGTATGCCTGGACATAGGTGAAGCCGACGCGGCGCGACTTCTCCACGATCTTGAAACGCGAGCGGTCCTGCAGCCAGCGCTCCTGATACGGAAGAAAAACCTTTTCCCGGAACTTCACCGCACCAGCCCCATTGCGGTTTCCATCTCCTGTATTGCCTCGGGCGAAAGGCCCTTCTGCTTTCCGGCCTTGCGCATGGCCTTGACGGCGTCGTTAATGGCCGACTTGCGCGCCCTCTCGATGGTTTCGGCGTTGGCGCGCTCGGCCCGCGCCAGATGGTCCAGCGCCTTGGATGCAAGCATGGCGCCCATGGGGTCGGGCTCCTCCAGGGCGATTACCATGTCCATGATGATGCCGTGCATCAGCTCGATATTGAGCCGCGCCGCCTTGCTCTCCGGCGCGTCGCCGAACCGCTTGACCAGCGCCTCGGCTACGTGACGGCTCTTTTGCACGCGCTCGGATATTTTTTCGAGGTCCTGCACATAGCGGCCCAGGGTGCTGCGCGGCAGGTTCACGCTCAGCTCGCGAAGCTTTCCAAGAATTTCGTCGAGCGTGCGGCCGTTCTCCCGGAGATCGGCGATCAGTTCGCGGATTTCCGGCGGCAGGCGTTTGATGGATGACCGGCGCGGCATGGTTTCACCCCCGGTCCGACGGGAACTGGACGCCCTCGACCTCGATCTGGCCGGCCACAACGTCCGCGCCCCTGTCGGTCAGCGTCGCCACATGAACCTTATCCCCGATGATCTCGCAGCGGAGAAGTTTCCGCTCCGCCAGCCAGGCAATATCGGCCTGCACGCTTTCATAGGTCGCGGTAAAGCCCAGCTGCCGGAGGCTGGTCTTGAGCACGGAATCGTTCAGGCTGCGGTTTTCCTGCCCGCGCAGCAATCGCAGCACGGCCAGCCGGCGGCTTTCATCCAGGAATGCGGCGAAGCTCACTTGCCCGTGCCCCCCTTCTTGTCCTGCTGCATCAGATAGCGCTGTTGCAGGTCTGTGAGATTTTCGAGCTTCTTCATCAGGTTTTCGAAGCCCTTCAAATGGGCGTTCATGGTGTTGACTTCCCCGTCCAGCCGCGCGCCCAGGGCCGCGATGTTGCCCGAGAGGCGTTCCACCGCCACATGAAGCTGACCGAATTGCGCCGCGCTCGGCATTTCCGACTGCCGGCCCCTCACCTCCGACACCTCCTCGCCCATTTTCCGCAAGTCTTCCTTGAGGCCGAAATACCCCCGGAAAATCCAGACCACCGCGGGAATGACCGCGATGTTGATCAGCATCAGGATGTTATGCAGGAGTTCCCCGTCCATGCCGCCCCCTCAATCGTAGGCCCGGTTCAACCAGCCCTGCAGAAATTTCCGCAGACGCGGCTTCTCGGCCGCCAGCATCCGGTAGAAACCCGCCGCCTCCGATCTGAGCGCCGGCAGCAGGCGCGCCGGTTCGATTCCGTTGGCCATGCGCAGCGTCACCGGCCCCAGAATCCCGTCCTCGATCACCCGTTCCTCATTGGCCCGTATCGCCCGCTGAAGGCACTTGTGCGCCTGCCTGGGGCCCATGTTCACGGCAAGGTCGAACACCTTGACCGCGGCCGGAGCGTGAAGCTGGCCGTAGCGGTAGCGCTCCCAGAACCGCGTGCGGTAGATTTCCACCGCCTGGGAAACCGGCAGCGCCTTGAGGTCATCGGCGTCGATGTCGCCGTCCAGATCGATATCGGCGAAAATGGCGGAGGACGCGTCCACGGCGTCAATGGCGCCGATCTTCTTCAGAAGCCGGAGCGAGATTCCCCACTTGGTCGCGCCGCCCGGATCATCCGGGTCGTTCGCGACGCCGCCCTCATGGTACATCACCGTCTGGATGGCCTGACGGAAAAGAGCATCCTGCATGGCTTGATCCCCAAAAGCTCCGCGCCCAAACTAGGACAGAGCGGGGGCCGGTGCAAACACCATGAACTGTTCATGGGGCGGATTGTCAGCCCGTCAGGAACCGGACGGCATGGGGAAGGGCCGCGCCGAACAGGGCGCCGGCAATCCCGGCGGAGGCGAGAATGGCAAGGTCTGTCAGAAGTCCGTTCCAGTCCGGTTTCATGGCGCGACCCGTAAACTGTGGGTCATTGCACCCATGCCGCAGCGGGCGCAGACCTGTTCGCCGCCGTTCCCGTCCTCGAACTCCCGCCAGCCCTTGAAATCGTGTTCGCATGGGCCATCCGGGCAGGCGCAGTAACAAGCGTCGTAATTGAAATTGTGACGGACATTGTCCGGGTTGGCGTCCCATTGCCGGGCAATATCTTCCACCATCCGCCGAATGCCGGCATTGCGCTCGGCGCGCAATTTCTCAAAGTCCGGCGCGCCGGTATCCCGGTGAACCCGCCGTATAACCTCGGCCAGCGTGCGGACGATCATCCGGCGTGTCTCATGGTCGATCTCATCGTGTTGCAGTTCACGCTTGATGCCGCGGCGGTCGCACAGAT
>JBKHIN010000244.1:0-5067 GCA_046538635.1 Alphaproteobacteria bacterium | reverse complement strand
CCTTCGAGAAGCTGCAAAAGGCGATGAAAAGCCGCCTGCGCGAAAAGCGCATGGAAACGGCACGCACCCAGCAGGAATACGCGGCGCCGTAGGGGCGCCCCCCGACGGTTTGTTGACGGTCCCGCCCTGTGTGACTAAATTTCGGGTACCTAGTTCGCGGCTACCGAACCGGCTCCGTATGGAGTGCTTTCCAGCCCAGAGTTGGATAGGAGCCGCGAACGCCCCTTCCTTCATCTGAAGTTCCAGATATTGGTGATCCTCGGGCGGAGCATGCGGCGCCAGCGGTCCCGGTGGGTCGCTTCAGGCTTGCAGGATCTGCCAATCGCGCCGGCGACCATATCTGCGAGCTGAATCAAATCGTCGCCTTTGGAATCCTTCAGTTTTACAGATTGCACCTGATCGCGGCATTGCCGGGACAGATAGGTGCGCAATTCCCTCGTGAATTCGCGGTTACCGTTTTTGTCGATCTTGACCCGCGCATTGTGGATCGTCGCCTCATTGCCAGTGATGAGCTGGCGGATGCAGAAGGAATAAAAGCGTTTCGGATTCTGCCGCAAATGACGGCTGACAATCAGTCGCTTATCCACGACGAGAGCGCAAACGCGGAATTCAAACGGGACTACCGTTTCGAAGAATGCATCGCGAACAGCATTTGCATTTTTGGTGAAGTGGAACTCGCCCACACGCAGGGTCCTTCGCAGCTCGGCAACGGCGGCACTGACGCGCTCGGCCTCCCGGAAACAGTCGAAAATCACCATTGCGATGACCAGGTGCGTTGATGAGCCTGCGCGAAACTTGAAGCCCGAATCACCACTCTCGTCGATGAGAATCAGCATTATGCGTGTATAGAGACTACGCTGCCGCAAGGAAATAGTGCTTACGGTACAAACTCGGGGGGCGTCGCCCGCACTATGATTCAAGCAATGAAAGGCGGTCCCACCAGCCCTCAAATCACATAATCGAAATATCCGTCCGCATACGTCCCATGTTTGGGCGCGGGGGTGACGGCGCCGGGCTGGCGGGCGCGGTGGGTGAGCATGCGGGTGTAGAGGTCCTGCACGGCGCGGCTGCCGGTGGTCACGAACAGGAAGGGCAGGAGGCCGTGAACGAAACAGGCCGCGCCGCCGGCAATCATGCGCGCCGCGAAGCTCCACGCCATGCCCAGATGCTCCGTGTAGGTCTCGCCCACACTTCGGGGATGTTCGAGAAAGAGCCTGTCAATGAGGGAGGACATGGGGCATCACCTTGGGCAGATATGAGGGCTTCACCACCCTTGCAAGAATAGCATTTGCAGTGCCGGAAATGAACCGCAGGGAGCCGCCAAGCGCCACGGCCGGAAATCGGTCACACGTTGCCTTTCGACGGAAACAACTTCATTCGCTCCGGGTGGCGAGTTCCGCTTCACCACGAAGGACACAAAGAAAAACGAGGCTGCGCTCCGCGCAGCGGAGAGACTCATCTCCGTGCTCTTCGTGAAATCTTCGTGCCTTCGTGGTTAAAGCGCGGGCAGCAGCGATGTACGAAACTCGCCGGCCGCCACGCCATACCGCCTCACACCCCGGGCTGGAACGGGTCGCGCACCAGGATCGTGTCTTCGCGCTCGGGGCTGGTGGAGAGCAGGGCGACGGGGACCTCGATCAGTTCCTCGATGCGGCGCACATATTTGATGGCTTCGGCCGGCAGGTCCGCCCAGGAGCGCGCGCCGCGGGTGGAGCCCTGCCAGCCCTCGAGCGTTTCGTAGACCGGCTCCACGCGCATCTGCGCCTCTGGCTCGGCGGGCAGGGCGTCCAGCGTCTCGCCGTCCAGCCGGTAGGCGGTGCAGATGTCGAGCGCCTCCATGCCGTCGAGCACGTCCAGCTTGGTCAGCGCAATGCCGTCGATGCCGCCGGTGTGCACCGCCTGGCGCACCAGCACGGCGTCGAACCAGCCGCAGCGGCGCGAACGGCCGGTGACCGTGCCGAACTCATGGCCCCGCTCGCCCAGGCGGCGGCCGGTGTCGTTCGCCTGTTCGGTGGGGAACGGCCCCTCGCCCACGCGCGTGGTGTAGGCCTTGGTGATGCCCAGCACGAAATTCACGCTCCCCGGCCCCACGCCGGAGCCCGTGGCCGCCTGCCCCGCCACGGTGTTGGATGAGGTGACGAAGGGATAGGTGCCGTGGTCGATGTCGAGCAGCGTGCCCTGCGCGCCCTCGAACAGAATGCGCCTGCCGGCCCGGCGCGCCCCGGCCAGCCGCTGCCAGACACGGTCCGCATAGGGAAGAATCCTGGGCGCGATTTCCTGAAGCGATCGGACCAGACCCTCAGCGGCCACCTCCTCGCGCCCCATGCCCCGGCGCAGGGCGTTGTGAAAGGCGAGCAGGCCCTCCACCTTGTGGCGCAGCGCTTCCGGGTTGGCCAGATCGATGAGGCGGATGGCGCGGCGGCCCACCTTGTCCTCATAGGCCGGGCCGATGCCCCGCCGCGTGGTGCCGATGCGCTTGGCCGCGTTGGCGGTTTCGCGGTAATCGTCCATCTGCTGATGAACGGGCAGGATGAGCGTGGCGTTGTCGGCGACGATGAGGTTATCCGGCGAAATCTCCACGCCCTGGCCCTGCAGTTTTTCGACTTCCGCGACGAAAGCCCACGGGTCCACCACCACGCCGTTTCCGATGACGGACAGTTTGCCCGGCCGCACGATGCCCGACGGCAGCAGGGAGAGCTTGAACACCGTGCCGTCAATGACCAGCGTGTGCCCGGCATTGTGGCCGCCCTGAAAGCGCACCACCACGTCGGCGCGCTTCGAGAGCCAGTCCACGATCTTGCCCTTGCCCTCGTCACCCCACTGGGCGCCGATCACTGCGACATTTGCCATATTCGTTGCTCCGCCTGCAAACTATTTGAACGTTATCTTATTACCTGGTGCAGCCCTGAAGTTCACACGAAGGCACGAAGGAATCCACAAAGGACACGAAGGCGTTCCGGGCTTTGGATTCAGCACTCATACCGAATTGCGTTGACCAGCAGCCGCACCGTGAATCATGTCATCCTTGCGTCGCGCGTCAGCGCGAGCGCGAAGATCTCCTGCGATTGGCCCGGAGATCCTCGGGCTCCACACCGGTTCACGACAGGAGAACCGGTGCGGCCCCAAGGATGACAAGTCGGGTTATTGTAAATCATCGCCGGCGCAGTCGAGCCGGGAATTCGGCCCTGCTTCGTGTTCTTCGTGCCTCCTTCGTGTCTTTGTGTGAACCCTTCGCACACCGGCGCATCTCAAAACCTCAGCGCATGGGCGCGGCGCACCAGCGGCAGGGCGCGCACCTGTTTCAGTGTGGCCGCGTCGAGCGGCTTGTCCACCTCCAGAAGGGCGATGGCATTGCCGCCCGGCCGTTCGCGGCCCAGATGGAAGGTGGCGATGTTGACCCCCGCCTGCCCCAGCACATTGCCCAGCGCGCCGATGAAGCCGGGCTTGTCCTCATTGGTGGTGTAGAGCATGTGGGGCCCCAGTTCCGCATCGGTGGGAATGTTCTTGATCTGGATGACCCGCTTCGCGCCGGTGGAATAGATCGTTCCGGCGACGGACTGTTCCTCCCCGTCGGAGACGGCGGCGATGCGGATATAGGAATCGTAGATGCCCTCCCTGCCGCGCTTGACCTCCGACAGGCTGATGCCGCGCTGTTTGACCAGCACCGGGGCGCTGACCATGTTCACCTCCTCGAGCTGCGGCTTGAGCAGCCCTGCGAGCGCCGCGGACATCAGCGCCTGGGTGTTCAACTCCGCGGCCGCGCCCTCGAATTCCACCTGCACTTCGGTAATCGCCCGTTCCGTGATCTGGCCCAGAAGCAGCCCCAGTTGCTCCGCAAGCTCCACATAGGGCCTGAGCCGGGGCGCTTCCTCGGCGGAGATGGACGGCATGTTGAGGGCGTTGACCACCGCGCCGGTGAGCAAATAGTCCGACATCTGCTCGGCCACCTGGAGGGCCACGTTCTCCTGCGCCTCGCGCGTGGAGGCGCCCAGATGGGGCGTGGCGATAAAATTGGGCGCGCCGAACAGCACATTGTCCGTGGCCGGTTCCTTCGAGAACACGTCGAAGGCCGCCCCCGCCACATGGCCGGAATCGAGGGCCTCGCGCACGGCCGCCTCGTCCACCAGCCCGCCGCGCGCGCAAT
Organism: Alphaproteobacteria bacterium; assembly: GCA_046538635.1. Taxonomy (GTDB): domain Bacteria; phylum Pseudomonadota; class Alphaproteobacteria; order JAJFIK01; family JAJFIK01; genus JBKHIN01. Next base: position 923 of record JBKHIN010000244.1, on the reverse strand, counting down.
TGACCAGATAGACGCCCTTCCTCATTTTGCTCAAGGCGTCCGCGTTGATGATGTCGCGGGTTTGCTCCGTCAACGGCGTATGCAGCGAGATGATGTCGGCACGCGCGAACAACTCGTCCAGTTCCACCTTTTCCACGCCCAGATCGACGGCGCGCGCTTCCGACAGGAAGGGGTCATAGGCGGCCACCTTCATTTGCAGGCCGAGCGCCCGGTCGGCGACGATGGCGCCGATATTCCCGCAACCGATAATGCCCAGCGTCTTGCCGTAAAGCTCCGTACCCATGAAGCGGGTTTTCTCCCACTTCCCTCCTTGCGTCGATTCGTTCGCCTGCGGAATGTTTCGGACCAGCGCCAGCATCATGGCGACGGCGTGCTCGGCCGTGGTGATGGAATTGCCGAAGGGCGTGTTCATGACCACGATGCCGCGCGCGGTGGCGGCGGGAACTGAGATGTTGTCCACGCCGATCCCGGCGCGGCCGATGACCTTGAGATTCTCTCCCGCCTCGATCACGTCGTCCGTGACCTTGGTGGCGGAGCGCACGGCGAGGCCGTCATAATCGCCGATGATCCCCAGCAATTCCTGCGGGTCCAGGCCGGTGTTCACGTCGGCCTCGACGCCGCGCTTGCGGAAAATCTCCACGGCGGCCGGGGCCAGCTTGTCGGAAATCAGGACTTTGGGCATTGGGTTCCTCGAAAAAAATATGTCGTGTAAAGAGTCGTTGTCTTGCGCCCCTCACCCTCCCACGGGCGCTGACTGCGCCCGCGGGCCCCTCCCTCTCCCGAGGGAGAGGTTTAAGACCAGCGTGCCTCGTTTTTCACCTCGCCTTCGGGAGAGGGAATGATCCGCGCCTCATTTTTCACCTCTCCCCCGGGAGAGGTCGGCCCTGCGAAGCCGTCAGGCGAAGCAGGGACGGGTGAGGGGC
>JBKHIN010000243.1:0-5078 GCA_046538635.1 Alphaproteobacteria bacterium | reverse complement strand
CGCCCGGATGTTTTCCAGCCCGTCGCCGGTCACGGCCGAGCAGGTGACGACGGGCGGCGTCCGGTTGGGGCTGGCGGGGGTGAGGATGTGCAGCGCCGCCCGGTAGTCGCGCGCGGCGGCGAGCGCCCGGGGTTTGTTGTCGCCGTCGGCCTTGTTGACGGCCAGCATGTCGGCGGCCTCCAGAATGCCCTTCTTGATGCCCTGCAATTCGTCGCCCGCGCCGGGCAGCAGCAGGACGAGAAAGAAATCCACCATATTGGCCACCGCCGTTTCCGACTGGCCCACGCCCACCGTCTCCACGATGATAACGTCGTATCCCGCCGCCTCGCACAGGATCATGGCCTCGCGCGTCGCCCGCGCCACGCCGCCCAGCGTGCCGGAGGTGGGCGAGGGGCGGATGAAGGCGTTTTCGTCCGTGGCCAGATTGGGCATGCGCGTCTTGTCGCCGAGAATGGAGCCGCCCCAGCGCCCGGAGGAAGGGTCCACCGCCAGCACCGCCACCCGGTGGCCTTCTTTCGTCAGCATCGTGCCGAAGGCGTCGATGAAGGTACTCTTGCCCACGCCCGGCACGCCGGTGATCCCGATACGGATGGCTTTGCCGGTTTCCGGGGTCAGCTTGAGCAGCAGTTCCTGCGCCTCCTGGCTGTGCTCCGGCTTGCGGCTTTCCACCAGCGTGATGGCGCGGGCGAGGGCCGCGCGGTCTCCGGATTTGACGGCAGCAGGGAGATCATTCCGGGGCATGGGATGCTCCGCCTGCTTCCGGTTTACGCCAGACCGTCATCCGGCAGAACAGCAGTCCGCCGATAAGCGCGCACACCCCTCCCGGAAGGGCAATGATGAGGGAACCGGCGATGTGCGACCAGGTCCATTGTTCCTCTCCCCGCAGGTCGAGCACGATAGCCGAACCAAGAAGCATGGGGAGATAGGCGGCAAGGATTCCGGCGATGAAGGAGCCGATCAATATGTTCGTGCTTGTCAGCTTGTTGAATAGCCGCAGCAGATTGTAAGCCGGCACGACAAGGATCATCATGGTGAGCGATGCGGGAATGGCTGCGACCAGAAGCTGGATCAGATAAATCCGTAGCATGAACAGGACTTGCCCGGTATTAGGATCTCGCAGCAAGGCAGGCAGTTCCCTGTACAGAACAAATGCGCCTACATAGAGCATTGTCGCCACTGCTGCCGCCACGAAGAAGGCCCAACCGCGCTGCACTTCCTTATCGTTCGGGCTGACATAAGGTCCATGCCGATTATCAAGCTCAGACATTGAAATCAACTCCACAGTTGCCGCGCCTCGCGCTGGTGTTCGGCTTTGCGGCTTTCCACCAGCGTGATGGCGCGGGCGAGGGCGGAGCGGTCGCCGGATTTGAGGGTTTGGGCGAGAGTTTTTATGTCCATCGGATACCCCGGTCAGTTCCGAAATCTTGCTCTGTATCCGAATCTTTCCGCTCTTCCCTGCGAAAGCAGGGATCCAGAGCTTTGGGCGAATTTGATTGCACAGCGTCAATATGCGAGACCGGAGTCGGGATCCTTACAGGACAGTTCCCATATTCCCGTGCGGCCCCTGGGTCCCCGCTTTCGCGGGGATGAGCGGGAGGGGGGTAGAGTGCCCCAATCTCGATGTCCCCCCGGAGACCTCTGCAGTCAGACATTGCTGCCTCCGTCTGACTCCGGTTTCCGCCAGATCGTCATGCGGCAGAACACCAGGCCGCCAGCCAGAGTGCACAAACCCAGAACCGAAGCCGGGACGATGGCTTCCGTCAAAATTTGCAATGTTGCATCGGGTGAAGGCCAAAAGCCAAAGCGTGACAGGCGTCCGGAAAAGAGCATCGCCACGATGCAAACATAGCCCCCAATAACACCGATGAGATATGAGGATGCCAATATCCATCTTGCAGTCAGCAGGTGCCGCCGCTTCAGGAACCGGTAGACAGGCAGGACAAGCAGCGACATCATCAAAACAGCCGGAATGATCGCCGCCAGAACGATCAGTCCGGTGAGAATAAGCAGCGCAAAAATCGTTTGCTGCCAATCCAAATGCGCTGCCTCAGGCGCCGGATCGCCCGAATGAAAAAGCCAGGCGAGTACAGTCACGACGAAGAGCATGACGGAAACGGCGGTAGCTGCCATGAATGCCAGCCCCCGCTGCTGTGCCTCCTCCGAGAGTGGTGGAGGCGGGGCGAATTCATTTTCCGGATCAGCGCTCATGGCACTTGGACCCTCATACCGCTCGTCCGGCGCAGGCCGGGATCCAGTGCCCCCGGCACACTGCGCACCGTGTGGCCTCTGGACCCCGGCCTGCGCCGGGGTGAGCGGAATATGGAAGATCTGATCAAACCTCATCCCGCCTGTTCCAGCGCCGCGTTGAGCTTCTTGAGCAAATCCACCGCCGCGTCGCCGATCACCGTGCCGGGGCCGAAGATGGCGGAAGCGCCCGCCTCGTAGAGGGCGTCATAATCCTGGGGCGGAACGACGCCGCCCACCACGATCAGGATGTCGGGGCGGCCTTGCTTTTCCAGCGCCGTGCGCAGTTCGGGCACGAAGGTCAGGTGTCCGGCGGCCAGCGACGACACGCCGACAATGTGCACGTCGTTCTCCACCGCCTGGCGTGCGGCTTCCTCCGGGGTCTGAAAGAGCGGGCCGATATCCACGTCGAAGCCGAGATCGGCAAAGGCGGTGGCGATCACCTTCTGGCCGCGGTCATGGCCGTCCTGCCCCAGCTTGGCGACCAGGATGCGCGGCCGGCGGCCGTGCGCTTCCGCGAATTCCTGCACCAGTTGGCGCGCTTCCTCGACGCCCGGTGACATGTCGCCCACCTCCTGTTTATAGATGCCGGACACGACCCTTGTTTCCGCCCGGTGGCGTCCCCAGACCTTTTCCATCGCCTGGGAGATTTCGCCCACCGTGGCTTTCGCCCGTGCCGCGTCCACCGACAGCGCCAGCAGGTTGCCCTCGCCGGTTTCCGCCGCTTTCGTCAGCGCATCGAGCGCGGTCTGCGTGGCGCTCTCGTCGCGCTCGCTGCGCAGACGTTTGATCTTTTCGATCTGCGAGGCGCGCACCGCCGCGTTCTCCACACGGAGCACGTCCACTTCCTCGCGGCCGTCGATGCGATACTTGTTGACGCCCACCACCGTCTGGCGGCCGGAATCGATGCGCGCCTGGGTGCGCGCCGCCGCCTCCTCGATGCGCAGCTTGGGCACGCCCGCCTCGATGGCTTTCGCCATGCCGCCCAGTTCCTCCACTTCCTCGATATGTTCCAGCGCCCGCGCCGCCAGGTCGTGGGTCAGCCGTTCCACGTAATAGCTGCCGCCCCACGGATCCACGATGCGCGTGGTGCCCGTCTCGTGCTGGATGAAGAGCTGCGTATTGCGGGCGATCCGTGCGCTGAAATCGGTGGGCAGGGCCAGCGCCTCGTCGAAGGAGTTGGTGTGCAGCGATTGCGTGTGCCCCTGGGTCGCGGCCATGGCCTCGATACAGGTGCGGATGACGTTGTTGTAAACGTCCTGCGCCGTCAGGCTCCAGCCGCTGGTCTGGCAATGGGTCCGCAGGCTGAGGGAACGTTCATCCTGCGGATCGAACCGATTCATCAGCTTCGCCCAGAGCAGGCGCGCGGCACGCATCTTGGCCACTTCCATGAAGAAGTTCATGCCGATAGCCCAGAAGAAGGAAATGCGCGGCGCGAAGGCGTCGATATCGAGCCCGGCGTCCAGCCCCGCGCGCACATATTCCACCCCGTCCGCCAGCGTGTAGGCGAGTTCCAGGTCGGCCGTCGCGCCCGCCTCCTGCATGTGGTAGCCGGAAACCGAGATGGAGTTGAATTTCGGCATGTTCTCCGAGGTATAAGCGAAAATGTCGGAGATGATGCGCATGGAGGGGCGCGGCGGATAGATATAGGTGTTCCGCACCATGAATTCTTTCAGAATGTCGTTCTGAATGGTGCCCGCCAGCGCCTGCGGCTTCACGCCCTGTTCCTCTGCCGCCAGAATATAGAGCGCCATGACGGGCAGCACCGCGCCGTTCATGGTCATGGATACGGTCATGCGGTCCAGCGGGATGCCGTCGAACAGCGTGCGCATGTCGTAGATGGAATCGATGGCCACTCCCGCCATGCCCACATCGCCCGCCACGCGCGGATTGTCGGAGTCATATCCCCGGTGCGTGGCAAGGTCGAAAGCCACGGACAGACCCCGCTGCCCCGCGGCCAGATTGCGCCGGTAGAAGGCGTTGGAGTCCTCAGCCGTGGAAAAACCCGCATACTGACGGATCGTCCAGGGCCGCGTGGCATACATGGAGGGATAGGGGCCGCGCAGGAAGGGCGGCAGGCCGGGAACGGTGTTCAGAAAGTCGAGCGGCGCAATGTCCTCAGCCGAATAGAGCGGCCGCACGCCAAGGCCCTCGGGGGTATTCCACACGGACCGCGCCGCCTCGCCCGCTTCCCTCTCCCACGCCTGCCGGTCCGCCCGGGCGCGGCGCGGTTCAAAGGCGATTTTCGTGAAATCGGGAATGCTCATGACTGCTGCCCTCCCGCGATGCCCAGCGCCTCATGCGCCTGCCGCAGAACGCCGAGCGCGTCACAGCCGGGATAGATGAAGGCGTCGATCCCCGCTTTGCGCGAGACCGCTTCGTGCGGGCCGGGATCGGCGGCAAGGCACAGCCAGCTCACGCCCGCCCCTTTCAACGCCCTCGCGTAATCCACCGCCTGCTCGCCGAACAGCGCCGGTGTGCCGCACAGTACCGCCGCTTTCGCGCCTGCCTGCCGCACGGCCCCGGCCACGGCCTGCGGGCTCTCCGCCGCCTCCCGTTCGGGCACGGAAAGCCCGCCCGCCTCCAGCAGGGACTTCGCGAAGGACGCATTTTCCACGTAGCCGGACAATTTGCCCAGATTGACGGAATAAACTTCAGCGCCCGCCTTCAGCCCCGCGTCGCGCAGGGCCTCGAATTCCTGGCCCAAGCGCCGTTCAGGCAGGGGTTCGACGCGCTCGCCTTTACCTTCCACTTGCGCCGCGGGGCGCGACCCCGCCGTCTCCGCTGCCGGTTCGTCCAGCTTGGGGAACAGGCTGACGCCGATGATCGCCTCC
>JBKHIN010000242.1:0-5079 GCA_046538635.1 Alphaproteobacteria bacterium | reverse complement strand
CGCCACGCTCGCCGAAGCCCTGGCAGACCCTGCCCCCACCGCGCTGGTGCTGGGCGCGGAAGGCGAAGGCCTGCGCGCGCTTACCGCCGAAACCTGCGACACCCTCGCCCGCCTGCCCACAAGCGGCCCCGTGGCGAGCCTCAATGCCTCCAACGCGGCGGCAATTGCGCTTTATGAGGTGGTGCGGGGGCGGCGGGCACGGTGATCACAAATTCCTCCCCCTGGAAGGGGGAGGACCGGGAGGCTTGGGCGGGCGCCAGTCCGCCCGTAGCCGGACGCGGCGGGGGTCCGCGGGCCGATGTGTGGCGGTCTCCGCGAAGACCCCCTCCCCGTCCGGCTAAGCCCTCCTGTGGAGGGCCAAGCCTTCCGTGCTCCCCCTTTCAGGGGGAGCGGTTCCGCGCCCGCTACTGCCGTTTTTTGACGACGTAACTGCCCGGTTTGGACGATGGAGCCAGATGCCATTCGGGGGCAAGGTTCAAGGTCCACCCCGGCCCCTGGATTTCCGGACCCTCGGTATCCGCCGGTGCGGCCACCGTTACGCTGCTGGAGTCGGGCGGCACGAGAACGCCGTCCGTTACATCGAGCGTTCCCCACGCAGCCGTAACGTGAAAGGTGGGATAAACAGTGCCGGCTTCGCCCAATGAAATGAGCGTACTGGGATTGAAGCTGTACCTGAAACTGCCTGCTTTAGGCAGTGTCAGCGTCGGTCCTTCGACGAGAAGGGCACGATATCTTGCCTTTTGTGCAGCGATTTTTTCAGCGCGGTCCGTCTCGGCAATCCTGATTGCCGAAACGCCATAAATCCCCGCTCTTTCCTCGGCAGAAACCGGCGTCGCTTCCGCCAGCGACGATTGCAGCAGATCGCCCAGATCCGATTGCTTCGAAAGCTTTTCACGCCAGCCCGGCATCCGCTTGTCGAGCAGGAGCCCGTAAGGCGGGCCGGATATGTACGCGAATGAGCGTACAAACGAAATGCTTGCATCTGGATGGGTAAGCTGCGCAACGGCATGCCAATAAGCGGCTTTCGTATCAGGGGCCGCTGCAGTCAGCCCGGTGTATTCGGGAACGCCTTCGGCAATTTCCAGACCGCTTTCGGATTTGGCCGCACCGGGAAACAGGGAACGGCGTTTGCTGCGGAACGCGAGCGCATCACGGATTGCCCGGGACTGCGCCGCCCCGTCCGCGACCAGGGCGGCGGCGAGCGCGCGCCATTCCAGTTGAAGCCACAGGCGTCCTTCAAGCGTATCCAGGTGCCCGTTGAGCAAATCGGGAGCATCCAGACCGAGTTTGGGCTGAATGCGGTGGAACATCTCATGGGCAAGCATGATCCGGCGCGGTAACGGTTCCTCCGGCAATGTTGGCCATATGAGCATGGTCCAGCGTTTCCCGGCCCACTCGGCGGGCGAATTGGAAACCATCACGTCTTTCGGAAGCCGGCCCCGATAAACATCGTCCTGCTTTTGCAAATTGCCTTCTGCGTCGGCTTCATTGGCGATAACAGCGCGTGTTTCCGGGTCGACAAAAAACATCGGCCCATAGAGTTTCTCACCCCACAGGCGTCCGCCTTCCCGATCCGAAATCTCCCTCGCTTCCGAAAAAATCGCCTTTGCCTTCTCGGCTTCGAGCGAGGACCCTTCCTGCCCAAAAGCGCTCGAGACGACGCCCATCAGCGTGATGCCAATCAGGGTGAAGGACAATTTCGGGCGGTACGTTAACTCATACGGCATTGACGTCCCCATTCAGTTCCACACGCCGTACCACTATGACGAAAGCGCACTTCGTTCAATTGTGGCAAGACTGCACAGGTTGACCGCACAACCATTGGGCGAGGTTCGCGCACGCTCTCGGCGGAAACCTGCGACACCCTCGCCCGCCTGCCCACCGGGGGGCCGGTGGCGAGCCTCAATGTCTCCAACGCCGCGGCGGTGGCGCTTTATGAGGTGGTGAGGGGGCAAGTGGAGCAAGAATAATGTATTGTCGCCGTAAGACCTCAATGCCTGCATCTCACTTGGGTGCGCTGGGAGGACGAAAATGCTGACGAGAAAGGAATTGCTGATTGCAGTCGCCGTCGGCGCGGTCTTTGGCATCGTTGCGGTTCCGGTTGGCAAATTGCTCGAAACGGTCGGAGTGGACGCTTTCGACGGGATTGGACCCTGGGTCTTTGGATTTATGGCGGGCTTCATCAGCTTCATCACCGGCGCTGTCATCAATTGGCGGCGCGCAAGACAGAGCAAGAGCGGGGAGCATTGAGGACCGCACCACCACCCGCTTGACCTTGCCCCCGCCCCTCTGGCATGTCGCCCGCCAACCCCGGAGGCCCCGATCGCAGCTAATCTGCCCCGGGTATCACCGTAATTCACTTCAGCCTCACACCCGGCCCGCAGTTATCCGGCTCCAGGAACCCGACTCCCCCTCTTCGAGAGCCGCGCGCATGGTGACGATGGTGCTTTCCTTCACCGATTGGGCTGACGGCCGGGCCTTCATTACCTTGCCGGTGAAATCAATTCGGCCAGCGATATGGAGCTGATTCAAAAGACACCAAACAGCCGATCGTCGCTCGGTGGTAGTATGTGGCTATGGCCGATGAAAGAAGCGCGCGGTACGGCTTCATCCGCCTTGTCAATCTCCCGCCCGTCCTTTACCTCTCCCGATCCCGGCCCGCCCGCGGCCGGAAAGCCCGAGCGGTTCGGCTCCCGCTCCTGCAAGGAGGCGACACATGGCCCGCATTCTGGTGACGAGCGCGCTGCCTTACATCAACGGCGTCAAGCATCTGGGCAACCTGGTCGGCTCCATGCTGCCTGCCGACGTCTATGCCCGCTTCATGCGCGCGCGCGGCCATGAGGTGCTGGCCATCTGCGCCACCGACGAGCACGGCACGCCCGCCGAACTGGCGGCCGCGGAAGCCGGGCAGGACGTGGCCGAATACTGCGCGGAGCAATACGAGATCCAGAAGCGGATCGGGGAGGGCTTCGGGCTCTCCTGGGATCATTTCGGCCGCACGGCGCGGGTGCAAACCCACGAACTGACGCAGCATTTCGCCGACCGGCTGGACGAGAACGGCCTGATCGAGGAACGCAGCGTTGAACAAATCTATTCAGTCGCGGACGGCCGTTTCCTGCCCGACCGGTACGTGATCGGCACCTGCCCGAACTGCGGCTATGAACGGGCGCGCGGCGACCAGTGCGAAAGCTGCACCCGCGTGCTCGATCCCACGGACCTGATCGAGCCGCGCTCGGCCATTTCCGGCTCGACGGATCTCGAAGTGCGCGAAAGCCGCCATCTTTATCTGCGCCAGTCGCAACTGGTGGACCGCCTTCGGACATGGATCGAGGGCAAGCGGGAAGTGTGGCCGCATCTGGTCACCTCCATCGCGCTCAAATGGCTGGATGAGGGGCTGGAGGACCGCTGCATCACGCGGGATCTCTCCTGGGGCGTGCCCGTCGCCCATGACGGCAAATGGGCGCATCTGGAGGGCAAGGTCTTCTATGTCTGGTTCGACGCCCCCATCGGCTATATCGGCGCCACGAAAGAATGGTCGGACGCCGACCCTCGGAATCGCGATTTTCATGACTGGTGGTATGGCGAGAAGGCGGCGGACGTCACCTATGTCCAGTTCATGGGCAAGGACAACGTGCCCTTCCACACGGTCGGCTTTCCGGTGACGCTGTTCGGCTCCGGCGAGAAGTGGAAGATCGTGGACCGGATCAAGGGCTTCAACTGGCTCAACTGGTATGGCGGCAAGTTTTCCACCAGCCAGAGACGGGGCGTGTTCATGGATCACGCGCTGGAACTTCTGCCTGCAGACTACTGGCGCTATTACCTGATGGCCAATGTGCCGGAAAGCGCAGACTCCAGTTTCACCTGGGAGCATTTCCAGTCGGTGGTGAACAAGGACCTGGCCGACGTGCTGGGCAATTTCGTCAACCGGACCCTGCGCTTCGCCCGCTCCAAATGGGGCGAGCAAGTGCCCGATGGCGGCGCTCCGGGGGCGGAGGAAAAAGCGCTCTATGCGGAGCTTGACGAGCGCCTCGCCACGCTCACCCGGCATTTCGAGGCCATCGAATTCCGCAAGGGCATGGCCGAACTGCGCGCCGTCTGGGCGGCGGGCAACGAATATCTGACCCGCGCCGCGCCCTGGATGGCCTACAAGGAGAACCCGGAACAGGCCGCCGTCGCCATCCGTACCGCGATCAACCTGATCAGGTTGTTCGCCTGCGTGTCTGCCCCGGTGATCCCGTCCACCTCCGCACGGATGCTGGAGGCGCTCGGCCTGCCCGCCGATTCCGTGCACTGGCCGGAAGCTCCGGCGGCGGAGGAACTGGCGCGCCTTAAGCCGGGGCACGAATTCCGCATTCCCGATGTCCTGTTCGCCAAGCTCGACGATGCGCAGGTCTCCGCCTGGGAGGAACGCTTCGGCGGTGCGGAAAACAAGGCGGCCCAGCCCGCATCCCCCGCGCCCGGCGCCGGTTGAGCCTTCGTCTTCCGGGCCTCTCTCCGGTTGAGAAGCCGCCGCAAACGGCCGGAATCGGCGCCTCGTACAAACCTGAACGGCAGATGAACGGGGCGGGCAAGTCCCGTTCAGGCGGTATCCCCTACAATGCTTCCGGGCTCGATTCGAACGGCGGATGATGCCGTTTCGGCGAGGAAGGGAGTTCTATGCTTTCCGGACGCGTGAGGCTGTCTGTATTCATTCCCGTGTTGGCCGCCCCGCCACTTTTCGCGGTGCACGAAGAGAAAAAGCACAACCCGGCCTTGGCGGATTCCCACACTTCACGAGCTGCGCGGCCATGGCCGCGCCTGATTTTCCCGGTATGTCTTCCCTTCATTAACGCTCGCATTTTCCGGCCATCGGCCTTCGGCCCGGCACAGATTCCCATTCTCAGGAAATAACAGGAGGATCCCCAGATGCGAACATTCTTGAGACGATGTCTTCTTGCGGCAGAAATGGCCGTTTTCGGCCTGACCCTGAACGCTGCCGCATCTGTTGCCGCCGGCGGCCGGCCGGTCCGGCAGAGTAATTGCCGCCGGTAAGGCCGGATGAGGAGGCGAAAGTCCTGAGTTTGTCAGGATACCGAGGGA
>JBKHIN010000241.1:0-5085 GCA_046538635.1 Alphaproteobacteria bacterium | reverse complement strand
CCCCCACCCGTCGCGCGCAAGACGCGCGCCGACCTCCCCCTTCCAGGGGGAGGTGAAAAAGAGGCGGACAAGGAACAAAACATCAGGGCAGACCCATGAAAACACGCGAATGCAAGGTTCTGGTCGTGGGCGCGGGGCCGGGGGGCTATGTGGCCGCCATCCGCGCCGGGCAGCTTGGACTGGATACGGTGATCGTCGAGGGCGACCGGCCCGGCGGCACCTGCCTGATCCGCGGCTGCATCCCGTCGAAAGCCCTGATCCACGCCGCCGGGCGTTTCGAGGAGATCGACTCCCATTTCGGCGACGGCCATATGGGCATCGCGCTCACCCGCCGCCCCAAGCTCGACATGCCGGCCATGATCAAGTGGAAGGACGGCGTGGTGGACAAACTGTCCGGAGGCGTCGAAATGCTGCTCAAGGGCGCGGGCGCGGAGTTGATCCGCGGCTGGGCCAGGTTCAGCGACGCCAAGACCTGCGTGGTCGAGGGCAAGGACGGCCCGCTTACGGTGAAGGCGGAACATGTCATTCTCGCCACGGGTTCGGTATCCACGGAGCTTCCCTTCATGCCCTTCGAAGGGCCGGTGATTTCCTCCACGGAAGCGCTGGATCTGAAGGACCTGCCCAGGAATGTGGTGGTGATCGGCGCGGGCTATATCGGCCTCGAACTGGGCATCGCGCTGCGCAAGCTGGGCTCGAACGTCACATTCATCGAGGCGCTGGACCGCATCCTGCCGCTTTTCGACAAGGAGATGACGCGCCCCGTGGAACGCTGGCTGAAGGCCCATGACGTGCCCGTGCATGTGAACTGCAAGGCGAAGGGCCTGAAGGAGAAGAACGGCGGCCACGCCGTCGAATATGAGGACAGGGACGGCAAGACCCACACGGTGAAGGCGGACAAGGTGCTCGTTACCGTGGGCCGCAAGCCCAACACGGAAGGCTGGGGGCTGGAAAACATGGCCATCGACATGGACGGCCCCTTCGTCAAGGTGGACGAGCAGTGCCGCACCTCCACGTCCAATGTCTGGGCCGTGGGCGATCTCATCGGCGAGCCCATGCTGGAGCATAAAGCGCACGCCCAGGGCGAGATGGTGGCCGAGATCATCGCCGGATCGCGCCGCGTCTTCGAGCCTGCGGGCATTCCCGCCGTCTGCTTCACCGAGCCGGAGGTGGCGGGCGTCGGCCTCACGCCTGAGGAGGCGAAGGCGCAAGGCATCGAGGTCAAGGTGGGCCGCTTCCCCTTCGCCGCCAGCGGCCGGGCGCTGGCCGTGGAGGCGGGCAAGGACGGCGGCTTCGTGCGCGTCACGGCGCGCGCCGACAATCACGTGGTCCTGGGCATCCACGCCGTGGGCGCCCATATCGCGGAGCTGTCCGGGGAATTCGCCCATGCGCTGGAAATGGGCGCGCGGCTCGAGGACATCGCCGACACCATCCACGTCCATCCCACGCTGACGGAATCCTTCGCCGAGGCCGCAATGGCGGCGCTGGGCCACCCCATCCACATCAAGGCGGGGTAGGCTGTAGTCCGGATGCATGTGGCGGGTTCCCGCTGCGCTCCGGCGCCGCCCTACGCGTATCCCCGTTCTGCACTCCCCAAAATCCCCCTTGCCCGCACCGGGCCGCGCGTTAATGTGCCCTCAACCTTTCCGGCGATGCCGGAAGGGAGGTCGGGTTCAGTGCGGGGATAAGAGGAAATGGCGGACGCGCATGCGGGGCGGGCGTCGTTAGGAATGTCTTCGGAAGCGCCGTGGCCGCGCCCCCTTGGGGGCGGGGACCGGCTGTTCGCCTGGACCACGGTCGTGGCGGTCGCCTTCGTGCATCTCTATCTGACGTTCTCGGGAACGCTCGGCCTCATGGACCGCGAGCTGGGCGACACCGACGCCTATACCTGGATGGTGCGCGCCACCGACCTGATGAAAACCGGCGACTGGTTCGACGCCACGCTGGACCGCGTCAATCCGCCGGAGGGCCTCGACCAGCACTGGACGCGCCCGCTCGACACCCTGATCGTCGCGGGCGCGCTGCCGCTCAGCCTCTTCATGGGAACGGACGACGCGCTGTTCGTCTCCGGCGCCATGGTCAGCCCGCTCTTGCACCTTGCCGGCCTGGCGCTGCTGATGTGGGGCGCGGCGCCGCTCCTGGGCCGGGGGCGGGTGCCGTTGCTGGGCATTCTCTATCTGGCCCAGGTGGGCATCCTCAGCTACTCCGCCGCCGGCCGCCCGGACCATCACGCCCTCATTTTCCTCGCTACCAGCGCCATCCTCGTGCTCTCGCTGCGCGTGGCCGCGCACCGGCCGGACCGGCGGCTTTCCCTGGGCCTCGGGGCGGTCATGGTGCTGGGGCTGTGGAGCGGCATCGAAACGCTGGTCACCGTGTTCGGCAGCCTTACCGGCTTCGGCGTCCTGTGGCTGATGCAGGGACGCGCGGGCCGCGTCGCGGAGAAGATGCAATGGACGGGCATCGGCGCCGTGGCGGCGGGCATCGTGGCGCTGTTCCTCGAGCGCGGCGGGGCCATGTTCTCGCCCGCTTACGAGGTGGACAGTATCTCCGCCTTCCACCTGTTTCTGCTGGCGGTCACGGCCGCCTTCTGGACCGCGATCCGGTGGGCCGAGAACCGAAGACTGGCGCTCTCCACCATGCGCGCCCGGGCCGGGCTGGCCGCCGGGCTGACGGCGCTGGCGGCGCTCGCGCTCGCCCTCGTCTTCCCGCAATTCCTGGCCTTCGAACTGGTGCCCATGGACCCGTTCTACCGTCAGACGCGGTTTGCCAACATCCAGGAATACCAGCCCTTGATCAGCGCCGGGAAGATCGCCTCGGACGGGCTGTGGACATCGCTCGCCCACCTCCTCCTTCAGATCGGCATTCTTCTGCCCGCGCTGGGGTTTCTGGTATGGGCGCTGGTGAATGAAACCGATGCCGCCCGCCGGGCGATGTGGACGCTGATCGCCTGCGTGGCCGCGGTCATGCTCGTGGTTTATTCCGCCGAGAACGGCCTCGAGCTGCGCGACACGCCGCTGCTTCAGCTCATTGCCCTCATTCCCTATACGGAATTGTGCTTCCGGATCGTGCGCCGCATCGGCGCGCGGTTCTCGGGCTTGCGGCGTTCGGTCGTCCGGCCCGTGACCATCATGCTGCTGATCGGCTGGTTCCTGTTCCCGGCCGCGATCATTGCGGCGTCGGAAGAAGATGAGCCTGCTGTCTCCGGCCGCACCGCGTGCCCGGTCAAACAGGCCGCCCCCGCCCTGCGCGGCCTCAACGATCCCTCGCGCCTCCAGATCGTCATGGCCTTCGTGGATTTCGGCCCGGAGCTGATGTACCGAACGCCCCACGCCATTCTGACCATGCCCAACCACCACAAACAGCCCGGCTACCGGCTGACCTGGGATGCCATGACAGCCGAAAATGCGCAAAAGGCCGGCCGCCTGATCCGGGACCGCGGCGTGGACTTTCTGCTGCTCTGCGACAGCCCTCTCGTCGATTCCTTCTACGCCCAGCTTGGCGCGCAGAACACCTTCCGCGAGGCGCTGATCGCGGGCGACAGGCCGGAGTGGCTGCGCGAGGTGCCCCTGCCCGAGGGCGCCGGCGGCCTGCACCTTTTCCAGGTGCGCAAGTAGGGACCGGAGTAACATGAGCGTTGAGAGTGTCGAACAGACGTCGGGGCCCGCCAAGTCGCGCGTGTCCCATGCCGTTTCCGTCGTCGTGCCCTGCTACAACGAGGAAGGCGCCATCCGGGAAACCGTGATGCAGCTCAACGCCACGCTGAAGGCGGCTTCCTCCAGGTACGAACTGATCGTGGTGGACGACGGCAGCGCGGACGGCAGCGCCGACATTCTGGAGGACCTGGTGCGTAGCGTGCCGCGCCTGCGCGTGCTCACCCATGAGCGCAATCGCGGCTACGGGGCGGCGCTCAAGACCGGCATCGTTGCGGCGCGCCACGACCTTATCGCCATTACCGACGCCGACGGCACCTATCCCAATGAGCGGCTGCCCGAACTCATCGCCGAGGCGGCGGACGCCGGCATGGCGGTGGGCGCACGCGTGGAGCAGGGCGTTCAGTATTCGAAGCTCCGCGCCATTCCGAAATCGTTCCTGCGCCGCTGGGCCTCGTGGCTGGCGGGCCAGAGCATTCCCGACATCAATTCCGGGCTGCGCGTGTTCCACAAGCAGATTGCCCTGCGCTTCCTGCCCATTCTGCCCGATACGTTCAGCTTCACGACCACGATCACGCTGGCGATGCTGCGGAACTATTACGAGGTCCGCTTCGTGCCCATCGGTTACACGGCACGGATCGGCAAATCCAAAATCCGTCCGTTTACGGATACGCTGCGTTTCGTCATGCTGCTGCTGCGCACGGGCATCTATTTCGCGCCCCTGCGCCTGCTGTCGCCGGCGATCGGGTTTCTGGGGCTGGCCAGCCTCGCAAGCCTTACCTTCGATGTGTTCATCCTGCAGAACCTCACCGACAAGACGGTCGTTCTGTTTCTCTTCACGCTGAACACGGGCATGCTCGCCCTTCTGGCCGATATGATCGACAAGCGCACGGGAAGATGACGGACATTCCGCATACCGCAGGCGCACGGCGCGCTTCGTTCCGGCGCTATGTTCTGGTGGGCGCGCTCGGCTTTGCGCTCAATCTGGCGCTTGCTTCCGGCTTCCACGAATGGCTGGGCTTGAGCGAAAATGCGGCCGCGGCGCTGTCGCTCGCCTGCGTATTCGCGCTCAATTTCGTGCTGGCGCGGATTTGGATCTACCGCGACCGCGGCAACTGGCGGGGCCAGCTCGTGCGCTTCGGCGCGGTTTCGGCCTCCGCGCGGCTCGGCGAATATGCGCTGTTCTTCGTGCTCAGCAACGGGGCGGGCATCAACTATCTGCTGGCGCTGGCCGCCGCCCAGGCGATTTCCTTTGTCGCCAAGTTCTTTCTGTACGGAAAATTCGCGTTCAACGGGCCGGTAGACCATCCAAACACCGCTCTTTCCCGCGCAAGCGGGAATCCAGAGCCATACGAGCTGGATTCTGATCGGGTTGCCCTGGGTCCCCGCCTTCGCGGGGATGACCGGAAAGGGCGGGCGGAACGAGACCGCGCGCTGT
>JBKHIN010000240.1:0-5114 GCA_046538635.1 Alphaproteobacteria bacterium | reverse complement strand
GCGGAGGCCCTGCGCCGCTTACCGGCGGCGCAGGGCCCTAAGGTCTAGAACGAGTATGACAGCGTCCCGGAGACAAAGTCACGGTCGCTCCGCTGATTTTGATATCCGCCCCCGAAGAAGTTCGTATAGCCGAATCTCAGCTGCCAGGAATTCAGATATTCGAAGGTCACGCCGAGATTGACCTGCATCTGCTCCTGAATGAAGCCCGGTCCCAGCGGCCCCGGCGAATCGCCGAAAAAGTCATAGCGCCAGACAAAGGACGGCGTCGCCTTGATCGAGGTGTTGAAGATGTTGTTGTACTCGGGCGCCACGACAAAGGTGAACCCTGCCGAAAAACCGTCCGCGAAGCCGTCATCCGGGTCGGATGCGCCCTCATTGCCCAGTGTCGCGCCGGGGGCGACGAACACCGCCGCCACGCGCGGATTGGGGTGGAAGGTCGTGGACTGCGGCATGGCATAGGGCCGCTCGGTCAGCGGATCGGGCATGTCCGGAATCCACATGAAGCCCAGATTGAGCACGGCGATGGTCTGGTCGGCGCCGATGGAACGCGAAAGCCAGTTGGATTCCCGGAACGTGCTGACGCTCGTGAACTGGCCGACCAGCGTGTCCTCCTCGCCGTATGCCTTGGCGAATTCGCCGCTCTCGGCCGGCGCCGGATCGATGCACGGGCTGTCGCCCTGGGAGAACAGCACCAGATCGCCGATATTGCCGTTCTGGACGATGGGCCCGAACGCCCCGGCGTCCACCAGCGCCTGGACGCCTGCAGTCAGTTCCGCCGCGCTCACATTACCGCAGCCGATTTCGGTGAGCTGCGGACGCGCCAGCGGCAGGTCCGGATAGAAGGCGAAATCGCCCGAAACGGCCGTTTCCCCGAACACCGTGCTGAAGCTGAGGCCGATCATGTCGATATCGGCGGGGAAGTCATAGGCGAGCCGGGTCTCGTTGAGCAGCAGGCCGAACGCGCCCGCGGACACGGCGCCGCCGGAGATCACCGGATCGGCAAGACAGGCGCCCAGGGCCGTCGCCAGATCGCCTGTGTCGGTCAGGTCAAACGCCGGAATGCCGAGACCCAGATTGATGGCCTGGGCGCAGGCCTGGTCCACGGTCAGCGGCGTGCCCAGCGGATTGATCGGCGGAGGTGCGGCCGTGTGCCCGCCCGCGAAGGTCAGGAAGGGCAGGCGGCTGGTGTGGCGCGTGTAGTAAAGGCCGATATCCGTGCCGTTGTTCAGCCAGTCGGCGAAATAGCGCGCGGCCACGCCGAAATTGCCCGTTTCATCCTGACCCAGGTCGGAATGACGGCGCACGAAGACGGGCGTGAACGGATTGGCCAGCGGGAAGAAAAAGTCCGGATTGAAGAACTGCGGATCCGCCGCGGCGCTGTTCAGGGCCCCCCGCGCGCCCGGACCGGCGATGTCGTCGGTGGAAAAATAGCTGCCAGCCGGGTCGATGTCGGTTTCCGCATAGGCCCAGTTCCAGAAACCCTCGATGGAGAGATTGGGCGTCAGCCCGGCCTGCACATAGACCATGGGCAGGGGCTCGTAGGCTTCCCGCAGATTGACGCCGGGCGAGCGCAGCACGCTCACATCGATGGGCTGGAAGGAATTGATGCCGCCCTGGATGAAGGTGCTCTCGCCCCAGTTCACCACCTGGGGACCGACGCGCAGGGTGATGGGCACCTTGCCGATGTCGAAGTCCACAAAGGCGAAGAAATCCCGCAGTTCCGCCTCGCTGCCCAGATCGTCGCGCACCGCGGGACCCCACGGTTTGAACTCCGATTCCTCCTCCGTGTAGATGTAGTCGTAGAACCAGATGCCGCGCACGAAGACGCCGAAGTTGCGCCAGCGAACTTCGAGCTCGTGCGTGCCGCTGACGGCCGCCGAGATGAATTGCCCGGCATCCACGCTGAGATTGCCGTTATCGGCGGTGATGCCCGGCGCGGCCGGCGTGCCGCTTGTCGGAATGAATGTCAGGGGCGCGCCGAACGGGCTGACGATCAGTTCCGGATCGGAAAAATCGAACGCGGAGAACAGCGGCGCCCGGCGGCAGCCGCCATTGCCGCCGACATGCGCGCCCGGGGGCGGGCCGGGAAAGGCCGCCGCGGCGGCGGGATCGAACCCCAGCGCGGTCACGCCGGGCCAGAGCAAATTGCAGTCCTGTTCCTGGACGCGCAGCTGGCCGCCGAGCCGGACCGTCGAATCGAGACTGATTTCGACCTCGCCCAGCTTGGTCCGGACCGCCTCGGCGCTCAACGGCGCCAGCATCGCGCCCGCACACAGCAGCGCAAGCGCTCCCCCCTTCACTCCGTGCCTCTTCGGCATCACCAACTCCTCCTGAACACTCAACCCCCGGCCGGAGCGGCTTCGTTTGTTGAACCCCGCTTGCCCGGCAGATTATTCCGCCTCGGCTCCGGCAATGTATTCAAGTCAGGTTTACCATGAGGGGCACGCGGCGTGGCAACAGGACCGGCGGGCAATAGGGCCGCATGCAAGCCGCGCGCGCCGATTTGTCCGGCCCTATGGCACAATCCACACAATTTCCCGGCAGTCATGGGGGCGGACTGCACGGCACGGCCGGGCCGGCGGCGCACCGGGTCATGCGGGCCCGGACGGCTGCCCGGCGCCGCAAACGCTCTGAACATGAAGGGCGCCGCGGCGCGCCGGGGCGCCAAATACGCCTCTATTCGGGGCGCCGGACTCCCGGGCCCAGATGCTCGATCACCGAACGGGCGTCGAAGGCTGCCGGGTCGCTTTCCGGCTTATCGCCCTCATACAGGACGATCTCCGCCACCGCCCGGTAGCGCTCGATGGGACGGGTGGTTTCCGTCGCCAGGCCGCCGCCGAAATGGGGTCCGTAGGGATAGCCGTACCAGGACAGGAAGAAGTGATGACGGTACGGGTAGTCATAGATCGTCGAGCGGTAGGTGGTGGACTTTTCCGTGTCCTGCTCGACAACGACGAAATAATCATAACCCGACTGAAGCGTCAGCTCGGCCGCCCTGTAAAGCAGATAGGTTTCCACCGTTTGCCGGTCGGTGAGCGAGTTGCCGGCGAAGCTGACCGTATATCGATTGTTTTCGATCTGCTGTTCGGAATATCCCAGCCGGCCGCCGTCCGCGGGGGCATAGGGGGTTTGCGTCGCGCAGGATGCGGCCAGCACCGCCATCAACAGTACCGGCAGCCGTGCCGCCCAACTTACGATCCGGGCCATGATAGCCACCCTCTGATTTCACTATACCTGTCAGGGGAATCTGGCCCGCGCGCGGGCGCGCCGCAAGGACCCGGGCTCAACACCTGCGGGAAAATCGACGGAAGGCGGGTTGCGACGGGCGAAAAGAAGCCCCGGAAGAACGGCAGGGGACGTTCTTCCGGGGCGGATTTGTGCGGCGAACCATTCCCGGGCCGTCGGGTGCAACGGCACACGGACCTTCAAGGGGGGGATTTGGCGTGACGAGCCCGTACCGGGAACACACCGCACAAACCATGAATTCTGATGCGGAAATCGGCGCGGCTCCGGCTGGAACCGCTCCCCCTCAACCACGCCACTGACGGAAACTTTCGGGCCGGATGATGCGGGTGCCGTCCGGAATTCTACCGCGGCACCCCGTGCCCGCTCCCCGGACAACCACAGTTAACCCGCGTCCGGTTAACAGAAGTTCAAGAAAAGCACGAACGAATCAATTATCCGGCAGGCAGGATGGTGGCGATTCGCCTCATGCCTGTCAAATTCCCGTACGGAGGAGATGGGGAAGCGGCGGATGGCCTCACGCCCGCGGTTCGGGCGGGTCGCGCAGGAAGAGGGTGATCATGGCCTCGGTGTGGCTCTCGATCGCCTGCTCGGTGAGGGGGTCGTAGTCCCAGATGCGGCGCACCTCGGGCGCCAGCACGAACATCATCTGGGCGGAGGCCACGAAGATGTAATCGAAGGAAATGCGGGGGATGTCGGGCAGGTGCCCGGCCTGGCGCAGCCGGTCGAACAGGGGCTGCATATAGGTGCGCCCCGGCTTCGTGAAGGTCAGTGCGGTCCATTCCACCCGGTCGTTCTCGCTCAGATTCTCCTGCACCATGATGCGGGCGAATTCGGGATGCTCGGCGCAGAAGCGCACATAGCGGCGCATGAACGTCTTGAAGATCTCCAGATCGCTGAGGCCCGAGCGCTCCAGATTGAAGAAGTCGAGCGCGCCCCACAGCCCCCTGAACAGGGAAGCGACCGCCGCGCGCCAGAGCAGCCCCTTGTTCTGGAAATAATACTTGATCATCGAATGGTTGACGCCGGCGCGCGCGCCGATGGCCCGCACCGTGGCGCCGGAGAATCCATGTGCGGCGAACTCCTTGCAGGCGGCGCGGAGGATGGCCTGCTTGGTATCCTCCCCCGCCGGACGTCTGCCCGGCGCCGCCCTGGCGCGCGCTTCGGAATTGGCGCCGGCCTTGTCGTCCGTGCCCAGGCTCATTCTCGGTCTACCGTTTGCCCCCGGGCCGCGCCCCATACTCGCGGCCTTTTGCTCAGAGTGCCACTAACGCACAGATTATGCGAAACTTGCAACTCGCGTTCAACTCTTTCGTGCAACCCGGTTGCATCCGGTTGAGCGCCGTTGCGCCCGGCCGCGGGGCCTGTAATCCTGCACCCGGCCTTGATTTGCCGGGAACACAAGTGAGGGTAAATGCTGACGAAGGGTGACGAGTATCCCGTGCATCAGACGCCGGAGCCGCTGGCCACGGCGGGAAGCGACCGGAATTTCTACGACCGCTATTTCTTCAACGGTTACGCGCCGGACGGTTCACTGTTCTTTGCCGCAGCGCTGGGCGTCTATCCGCATCTGAACGTCATGGACGCCGGCTTCACGGTCACCTCGGACGGCGTGCAGCGCAATCTGCACGCCTCGCGCATTCTGTATTCGGAACGCCTGGACACGCGCGTGGGCCCCATCTCGGTGGAGGTGGTGGAACCGCTGCGCGCGCTGCGCGTGCGGGTGGACGACGCCGAACGCGGCATCCGGGCGGAGCTTCTGTTCCGGGGCCGGCACGCGGCCATCGAGGAACCGCGCTTCACCTATCGCAGCGGTCCGCGCCTGGTGCTCGACTACACGCGCATGACCCAGAACGGCGACTGGGAGGGCT
>JBKHIN010000050.1:0-11963 GCA_046538635.1 Alphaproteobacteria bacterium | reverse complement strand
TATAGCGGCTGCCGCCGCGCGCCTGAAGAATATCCGGGCGCTGGTAAAAGCGCAGCGTGGCGCCGCAGGGCCCCGCCTCCGGCGTTTCGGACATGCGTTTCACAAGCTGCGCCATCGCGTCCGGCGCGACCACCGTGTCATTGTTCAGGAGCCAGACGAAGCGCACTTCGGGCTGCGCCAGGGCGAAGCGGATGCCCGCATTGTTGCCGCCGGCGAAACCCAGATTTTCCCTCGTGTCGATGACCACCACATCCGTGGCGCGGGCGCGCTCACCGGGGTCCTCGCCGGGGGACACGACCTCCAGACGCACCGGTTTGGGCAGCGGCGGCGTGGAAAGAGGCGCCAGCTCCGGGCTGAGCGGGCCGGGCCAGACGGCCTCTCCCCGCGCCCAGGAAGCCAGCTTTTCCACCGACCCGTCCGTGGACCCATTATCGCAGACGACCGCCTGAAAATTTGGATAATCGGAGCGAAGCAGGCTCTCCAGGCATTCGACCGTGTCCCGCCAGCCGTTCCAGTTCACCAGAACGACGCAGACGCGGGGCGCCTCCCCGTTAATGGCGCTCATCCGGCCTTCAGGCCGACGCCCGCTTCATTCCGTTCGTCCAGCAGCGCGCGCAGATAGGCGCCGTAACCGCTCTTGTCGAGTTTGCGGCTGAGGATCATCAGGTCATTGGCGTCAATATATCCCTGAAGGAAGGCGATTTCTTCCAGGCAGGCAATCTTCTGTCCCTGCCGGTTTTCCAGCACGCGGACGAACTCGGTCGCCGCCGCCAGGCTGTCGAAGGTACCCGTGTCGAACCAGGCGAAGCCGCGGCCCATCTGCTCCACCCGCAGGGCGCCCCGTTCCAGATAGGCGCGGTTGACGTCCGTAATCTCCAGTTCGCCGCGGGCGGACGGTTTCAGGGAGCGGGCGATGTCCACCACCTGGTTGTCGTAGAAATAAAGGCCCGTTACGGCCCAGCGTGATCTGGGCCGCTCCGGCTTTTCCTCGATGCTCACGGCGCGGTTCCGTCCGTCGAATTCGACCACGCCATAGCGCTCCGGATCCCGCACGCGGTAGGCAAAGACCGTGGCGCCGTCCTCGCGTCCCGAGGCCGCGCGCAGATGATTCCACAAGCCGTGTCCGTAAAGAATGTTGTCGCCCAGAACCAGTGCACACGGATCGTCCCCGATGAAATCGGCGCCGATGATGAATGCCTGTGCCAGTCCGCCCGGCTCCGGCTGGGGGGCGTAATCAAGGCGGATGCCCCAGCTTTCCCCGTCGCCCAGAAGCTGGCGGAACAGCGCCTCGTCCTCCGGCGTCGTGATGACGAGAATGTCGCGGATGCCCGCCAGCATGAGCACCGACAGGGGATAATAGACCATCGGCTTGTCATAGACGGGAAGAAGCTGTTTGCATACGGAATAGGTGAGGGGAAATAACCGTGAACCCGTACCGCCGGCGAGAATGATTCCCTTTCTCATCTCACACCTCCTGCGGAGTTGCGCGGGTGGACAGAATTTCATCGATGACATGGGGCAGCGTCCGCCGCCAGGACGGCATGACGATGCCGAACGTCCGTTCAAGCTTCGTACAGTCGAGCCGCGAATTGGCGGGCCGCACCGCCGGCGTGGGAAACTCCGAAGTCGTGATGGGGCGCACCACGGGGCGGCGGCCGGTCACCGGCGCCGCATGGCCGAAGATCGCCTCGGCGAATTCGAACCAGCTTGCCGCGTCCCGGTTGACGCAATGATAGGTTCCCCAGGCAAACTCCCGGGGCGGATTTTCGAACAGTTTCCGGGTCAGCTCCGCCGTACAGTTCGCCAGATCGCGAGCCGCCGTCGGATTGCCGTGCTGATCGGCCACGACGCTCAGTTCGTCGCGTTCATCGGCGAGGCGCAGCATGGTCTTGACGAAATTGCCGCCCCGCGCCCCGAACAGCCAGGCCGTGCGAATAATGAGATGACGTTCCAGCGCTTCGCGGATTGCGCGTTCCCCGGCCTCCTTGGAACGTCCATAGGCGTTCGCCGGACAGGGCGGGTCGTTCTCCCGGTAGGGCGCGGGCTTCGTGCCGTCGAAGATATAGTCCGTCGAGAAATGAATCAGGGAGGCGCCCTGCGCCGCGCACAGCCGGGCCAGCCGTCCGGGGGCGTCGGCATTCACCCGGAAGGCCGTTTCCTGCTCTGTTTCCGCTCCGTCCACGGCCGTATAGGCGGCGGCGTTGACCACCAGATCGAAGCGCTGCCCGGAGAAGAATTCCTCCACCGCATCTGCATCGGCGATATCCAGTTCTTGCCGGGAAACCGCGGTGAGCGCCCATCCCTGCCCTTCCAGGCAGCGGCGCAGTTCCGTGCCCAGCTGTCCGTTCGCGCCTGTAAGCAGAATGCGCACCGCCTCACCCCGCCGCCGCGGCCGCCGCGCCCAGGCCCAGACGCTCGCCCCCATAGTTCCCTTGGGTGATCGGTTCCCACCACCAGCGGTTTTCCAGATACCAGCGCACCGTCTTCCTCAGACCGCTGTCGAAGGTTTCGCGGGGATGCCAGCCCAGGGCAGCGCGGAGTTTCTCATAATTCATGGCGTAGCGCCGGTCGTGGCCCGGGCGATCGGCGACGAAGCGGATCAGATCCCGGTACGGACCTTCCGGGCTTGGATGCAACTCGTCCAGCACGCTGCAAATGGTTTCGACCAGGTGCAGATTGGTGCATTCGTGGCCCCCGCCCACATTGTAGCTCTCGCCGATCTCGCCCCGCTCCATGATGAGCTGCAGGGCCCCGGCGTGATCGTCCACATAGAGCCAGTCGCGCACCTGCCTTCCGTCGCCGTAAACCGGTATCTCGTTCCGGCCCAGACATTTGATGATGACCAGCGGAATGAGCTTTTCCGGAAACTGGTAGGGCCCGTAATTGTTGGAGCAATTGCTCAGCACCACGGGCAATTCATAGGTGCGTCCCCAGGCGCGCACCAGATGGTCCGCCGCCGCCTTGCTGGCCGAATAGGGCGAATTCGGCCGGTAGGGGCTGTCTTCGGTGAATGCGCCTTCCGCCTCCAGGTCGCCGAACACTTCGTCAGTAGAGATATGATGGAACCGGAACGCTTCGCCAATGTCCGGCTCCGCGTACTCCAGGTATCGCCGCGCCTCATGCAGAAGCGTGTAGGTGCCCACAATGTTGGACTGGATGAAATCATCGGGGGCGTCGATGGAACGATCCACATGGCTTTCGGCCGCCAGATGCATCACCGAGTGGGGCCTGAAATCGCCGAACGCCCTCTTCATCGCCGCGCGGTCGCAGATGTCGGCCTTGAGGAAACGATAATGCGGGTGGTCCGCCACCGGTCTGAGGGAGTCCGGGTTGGCGGCATAGGTCAGCTTGTCCACGTTCAGGACGGAATACCCCTCCTGCGAAAGCAGGTGCCGGATCACTGCCGAGCCGATGAAGCCCGCGCCTCCTGTAATCAGCACACGTTTCATTTCTTTCCCCGTCATGGCGTCCGCACCCTCAGAATTGCAGCCGGCTGCGCACTTCCTCCAGCAGAGGCAGCGACCGGTCCTTCTCGGACAGAATAGCTTCCGCCCTCTCCACGGGCCAGTCAATGGCCAGGGCCGGATCGTCCCATTTTATGCCCATTTCGTGGTCCGGCGCATAATAATCGGTCAATTTGTAAAGAATTTCCGTATTCGGCTCCAGTGTACAGAATCCGTGAGCAAAGCCCTCCGGAACGAAAAGCTGCGTCCAGTTTTCCGCGCTCAGCACGGCCGCCGCATGGGCGCCGAAGGTGGGCGAGCCGGCCCGAAGATCCACGGCAACATCCCAGATCGCCCCCTTGAGGACGCGGATCAGCTTGCCCTGCGCGTGCGGCGGCGTCTGAAAATGCAGCCCCCTGACGGTTCCCTGCCTGGCCGACATGGAATGGTTGTCCTGCACGAATTCCGCATCGGCCACTGTTTCCGCCAGCTTGCGCTTGCTGAAGGTCTCGGACAGAAAGCCGCGATGGTCGCCGTGCTTCTGAGGCCGGACGAGCTTGACATCTGGTATGGCGGCCGATGTGACCTGCATGCCTGCACCGCTTGTGAATGACCGGGGAACAGCCCGCGCCGCCCGGAGTACGCAATTATGAACCGCAGCTTGCGCCGGGCGAGCGCCGTTCCTCCGCATGCGGCGGGAGCCCCGCTCCACCACGTCGAAGGATCGTTATTCCTTGCCCGTATCGTAATCGTAGGTAACGTATCCGTACTGTTCCACCAGGCGCTGGGATGCCTTGTTGAGCGTGATGCCGATCAGCTTGTCATCCCGGATCAGCGACAGCGCCCGGCGCAGATGCGCCTTGGTGGTCCGGCCCTCTTCCGCCACCATCAGGCAGCCCGCGGCCGCCTTGAGAAAGGGCGCACAACTGTCCCCCAAAAGCACGGGAGGCAGGTCGAAGACCACCAGGCGGTCCCGGTGCCCGCGCTCGATCTGCCCGGCCAGCCGCGTCAACCGCGCCGTAGACAGCAGGCTCGAGGACGGTTTGAGCGCCGACCTGGCGGGCAGAATGAACAGTCCGTCGATCTCGCTTCTCAGGAGACAATCCTCCAGCGAGGCCTCGCCCATGAGCACCTGCTCCAGGCCGATCTCCGGCTCGATGCCCAGCATGTTGGCGACATTGGGACGCCGCAGATCGGCGTCGACCAGCACGGTCTCGTAGCTGCTGTTCTTGGCCAGGCAAATCGCCAGATTGATCGAGATCAGCGTCTTGCCCTCACCCGCGCCGCAACTGGTGACCACGAAGGAATGGCCCTGCCGCTCCTCCAGCCAGATCGCAATCTGGGCGGCGAGCATGCGGAACAGGTCCACCTCCGGCGTGTAGTCCGAATGGCAGATGATCCGGTTCCGGTCGTAAACCGAAGGATCCCACGGCCGGACCGGCGAGCCGTGCACCGGCCGGCGCCACACGCGACGGCCCGTTCTGTCCGAAACCGGATCAGCATAATCATTGTCCGGAAGGACTCTGTCTTCGTGGTCGAATGGTATGCTCATCATGGCAAACCTTCACAAGGCAAATTCGCGGCCGGCGCACCGGCAGGCATGGATACTGGCCGGCGGCCCGGCTTATTCCAACTCCGTACACGACTCATGACCCGATAACCGCCAGGGAGGCGGGCGGCGTCCCCGCAGGCCCGAGCACAGCACAAACAGGTTGTTCTAACCTTAGCGGCCCGGTGCACGCACACGGATTGAATACCCGTCCCGGCTCACCAAAGTCCGGTTTGTCGTGCCACGCTCCAATCAGAGCAGCACGGAAGGCGCGGGAAAGTTCCGGCTCAATCATCCTGCGCTATGTGGCGGGCCGCGGCCCCCTGGGGGAACCCGAAAACTGCCAGAATCCGCGCGGGTTTACCGCCTCCCGAAGGCCGTTCCTGCGTGATTGCCCGTCCTTTTTGCGCAGCACGGGCACCAGCATGAGCGGCTCCACGCCCGTCGCCGCCTGCAATTGCCGCGCGTTGTAGATCCGGTCGTCGATCAGATCGCGGACCAGTATGAAGATCAGCCCGAGGATCAGGAACACGCCGGACCCGCCGGCGACAATCAGCCCGGTGGCCGGTCCGGCCGGCTCGCGCGGCACCTGGGGCGGCTCCAGCAGCGTGAAGCGTTCGGCCTTCTTGGACTTTTCCAGCACGCGGGCCTGGTCGGCCACGAGCTGTTTCCTCTTGGTCTCATCGTATTGCGTCTTGGCGCTCTCATAGTCGCGCCGCAATTGCAGATAGTCCTGTTCCAACCGCGGGCTGGCCATGGCCTTGTTCTCGAGTTCCTTGAGTTTCTCCTCAAGCTGATCTTTTCGCTTCTTGAGGCGGCCGGTCTCCGCCTCGATGGTCGCAAGCTGGGCGCGCACCCGCGCCGCTGTGGCATTGAGCGGAACGTCCTGAGCGAGCAGCGGGTTGGTCTTGCCCTGCTTGCGTTTCCGCTCCGCGGCCGCGATGCGGCGCTTTAGCAAAACGATGTCGGGATGCTGCGGCGCGTAGATCTGGGAAATGCGCGCCAGTTCCGCACGCATCTGGGGCAGGCTCATGGGGCTGCGCGCGTCGTCGCTGGCGGCCGATTCGGCGATTTCCAGCTCGCGCTCCAGCACCAGCTTCTGATCGTTCAGTGCGGAAATCCTGGTGTCCACCTCCCGGATCTGGGTTTCCGTCCGGTCGATCATGTCGAGCAGAACTTCGCCCTGCCCGGCGATGAACGCCGGATGCTGCTGCTTGAACTGGGTCAGCCGGTCCTCCAGCGTGTCCACCCGCTCGGCCAGCCGGGCCGCCTCCTCGGTAAGAAACTCGGCGACGCCCACGGCCTGCTGGCGCCGGTCGCTGTAATTATGGGTCAGATAAAGGCGGGCGAGTTCCCTTGTCACCTTTTGCGCGGTTTCCGGTGAACGGTTCCTGTAGGTCAGAGTGAAGGATATCAATGCCGACATGGGCCGTCCGCTCTCCGGATTGATGACCTGCGCACTGACCTTTTCGAGTTCGAAATCCTCGCGCAGCTGTTCCACGGCCGTCAGAATCGGCTCATCGTCCCGAAGTTCCGGATAGAGATCGAATTCCTTGATGATCCGGCTGAGATTGCGCATGGTCATGATGCGCTGGTCGATGACCTCCAGCCGTTTCTCGGCGAACGAGGTTACCGTGCTGCCGATGAGCTTGGGCGGAATTTCGGGATCCTCGATGATGATCGTTGCCGAGGATTCATAGCGCGTGGGCAAGAACCAGGTGACAATCAGCGACAGAAAGGCGCCCGCGGCCGCCCAGGCCGCGATCGTCCATTTCTTCCGCCAAAGGAGGGCCCGGTAATGGTCCAGGTCCTTGCCCGTTTCGGGAGCCGTGTGTTCGTCAGTCTGCATCTGTCCTGCCTTCAGGGAACCAGCCGGCCGAAATAGCTCAGCGACAGGAATGCCGCATTGGACGTGGTTGTGGATACGTTCTCGTCATCTTCCACCCGGAGCCGGTATTCGAACGAGAGCCCCCACTCCGGTGTGATGGCCCAGACCAGGCGGGGGGCGAACTGGAAAAAGAGCCGGTTTCCGGAATCCTCCGCCAGCGCCTCGTCCTGAAAGACGCCCAGCACCGGAACGCCCAGCGCCAGTCTCCGGGTCAGCGCGCGCTGATATTCCACTTCGAGCCGGTTCGTGTTGCGGACCTGCCCGGCCCCCGTAGGCTCGGCGGAATGGCCAAAGGAGAACAGGAAACTGTCCCTGTTCGTCACGCCCCAATAGAAGGTCGCCTGCGCAAAGGGACTGACCGAGGTCTCCGACTCGGCGAAATCGTTGTCACTGCTGATGATCTGGGCGCCGCCTTCCAGCAGGAAGTTCATGGAGGAGCTGACATCCCGGGACCAGCTGGCCAGCGCCGTCAGGATCGTCACATCGGGATTGAAGCCACCGTCCGGAAGGAACTGCTCGTAGCTTCCACCCAGTCCGACGGTGTCCGTGGCGGTGACGAGTCTCCGGAAATCAAGCGCGAGCTGATAAAAGGTCGAGTCGTCCAGCTCCACAAACCCGTCCAAATCCGTGTCCTCGTCCGGGTCCGTGATTATTCCCTCGTCGCCGGTGTCTTCCAGATCCTGCCGGCGCGCCGACGCCGAGAACTGCATGACCGTGTCCGGCGTCAGCGTATATTTGAAGGACCCGCCCCCGCCATAGGTCAGTACACGGTCGCCGGAAAGGTCGCCGCCGGTTTCCTCCACCAGCGCCGTCCGCCTGGTCGAATTCGCGATATTGGTGAAGACGTTAATGGCGGTTTCCCGGCCGAACAGGTCGTATTGAAGGCCCGCATACTGATCGAAGGAGCCCAGGTCATCGTTGAGGTCATTATCGAATGAATTGAAATCGTCATAGGGCAGACTGAGAACGCCCTGGAGCAGGGTCCGCGGCGTACTGCGGGCCACCGCGACACTGGGCTCGACGAACCAGCCCCAGGCGCCCCTGTCCTGCCCGAAGGCTTCCTCCGAACTGAGAAGCTGCGGGTTGGAATCGACGAAAATACCGGCACTCACCGTGCTGTCGACCGTCAGTCCCGGCCTTATGCCGGAGAGCACCTGTGCATTCCTTCCGCGCTCACGTGCATCATAGACATCCGGGGTGGTGCGGGCCACCGGCGCGGACGGCTCCAGCCCCCTCAGATTACGGTATTCCCTCTCCTCCACACCTTCGCGAAACAGCAGTTCCCGCCGGGCTTCGGCGCCCGTGCGGTGATCGTATTCTTCCTCCGGCGGCACGCCCGGCTCTTCCTCCGGCATCTCCTCTTCCGCCGGCGCCTCCGCGCCCTCTTCCGGCGCCGTCATCGTATCGCCTTCGTCCGACCATTCATCCTGATACGGATCCGTACCGTGCGCGCCGGTCTCCTGGGCGAGCGCCGGGGACGCTCCGGCGCACAGCGCAGCCGCAAGCACGGGCGCGCCGCAGACACGGCGCCAGCGATTCCGGATGTCCGCGCTCGCCCGCGTCTGCACCAGATGTACAGCCATTCCTCTCTCCCGTCCGATCCGGACGACCTCTAGAACAGGCCCCTCTCCGGAACCACCACCGTGTCCCCGCTCAGCAGTTTCACGTTGGTTCCGAGGTTACGTCCTTTCTGTACCGACGAATATTTGAAGTTGATCACCTTTTGCTCGCCGTCTCCCTGACGGCGCAGAACGACGATCTCACTCTTGTCGGCGAATTCGCTCAGCCCGCCGGCCAGGCTCAATGCCTGCATGACGTCAATCGGCTGACTGATGGTGAAGGCGCCCGGATTGCGCACCTCGCCCAATACATAAATCTGATTGCCCGTCGTCTGCTTGACGATCACGTTCAGGAACGGATTTTTGAAATATCGTGAAAGTCGCCGCGCCAGCAGGGCTTCAATTTCCTTGGGCGTCATACCCTCCACCTCGACATGTCCGGCGAGCGGATAGGAAATGGTGCCGTCGGGCAGCACGAGCATTTCGCGCCGCATGTCCGGCTCCTTCCAGATGGAAATCTCAAGCAGATCGCCCGGCTTCACGCGATAGTCGGCGGCCGCATTGAACCCTTTCGGTTTTCTGGGCGGCTTCCTGAAACCGCTCTTCCGGGCGCAGCCGAATTCGCTGCTCTCCGAAGCAGCGGCACTTTGGCCGGCGCGTTCCGGCTGCACTTGCGCACCGGGCGCCGCTACGACGATTTCATCTCCGGCGGATTCCGGCCGGTCCAGCGCACAGGCGGGACTGGCGACCGGTACCGAAAAGATCAGCCCAGCCATCAGGCCGGTTATGCAGATTTTCGCGATGGGAAAATGCATCATCACCCTGTCGACGCCGTTGTTTGCAATCCAACTGTGCGGCCAGGGCGAAATGCCCTGCCGGCGACTACGCAGACGCAAATCTACAGAGCACGAAGAGTTTAACGTTTCAGGCGGCGGAAATGCTCCGCATGTGGCATGGCTGCATTTGCGAAGTGAAGGCCCGCCACCGCCGTCATCTTTTTGCGTTACAAAGGTATATAAACCGTAACCATATCCCCCGCAGCGTGCCCCCCGCCTGCACCTGCCCGCCGGGAAGCAAGAGAGCGTTAATCCTGATGGGATAACGCCGTTTCAAGGAAACCGGAGCCTTCGTGGAGATCGCATGAGCACTGTCTATGACTGGGTGACCGTCCTCATCTTCATCGGCCTTCTGGCGCTTTATTTCCTGCGCCAGGACCGCACGGACGTGCCGATCGCACGATACATGATCGCGGCGGCGGGATGCGCCCTCGCCAATTATCTGGGGAATGAGAATTATACCCTCGCGGCCGTGGCCGTGATCGCGGCGACGCTCTATTTCACCTGGTACTTCATCGTGATCCCTTCGGAATCCGGCCGGGGCCGGTCCTAGCCGGAGCGGAAGACAAAAACACCTCTTCGATTCTTCCGCTCACGGACGGGTTGTGGGTCGGAACTGGCTATTGTGCTGCCTGCGCCGGCTTGCCCTGCGCCGCGCTCTTCGTGCCGGCCGCCGTTCCGGTTCCGGCTTTTTCCTCTTCGTCTTCGTCTTTCCCTTCCGCCTCGTCCTCGGCACCTTCGGCCGGTTCGGCGCCGCTGTTCTCGCCGGGGAATAGCTGCATGTCGGAGAAGCCGCCCAGAAACTCGATCTTCGAATTGGCCAGAAGACCTTCGATGATCCGCCGCGTCGCCACGGCATCCCTTCTGGCGGTCAGCAGGCGCTTCGCGACATTGCGGGCCTCCGCCTCGGGAACGGGCTGCAGACGGGCTTCCACCAGTTCGGAAATCACGGTCTGATCGTCCGTCTCGGTAAGGAAAACATCGCCCGGTTCCAGTTTGTTGAGCCTGGCTACCGTATCCTTGGGAAACTGGCTGCCCAGATTGGCGTTCAGCCTGCGTGAGAACGCCACGTTCCGCTCCTTCAGCGCTTCGGCGACGTCTTCCAGGGATGTCAGATTTTTGATCGCCCCGATAATTTCCTCTGTCATCAGATCGTTGTCGACCAGAAGCTGATCGAAGACGTAATGCTTCCGTCCGGCGAAATAGTGCGGGTGGCCGTCGATGAAATCCTCGACGTCGTATTTCGAGACCGGCAGTTGCCGCGCCAGGTCGTCCTCGACATAGGCCCTGGCGAGGATCTCGGCTCGCTTGCGGCGCAGTTCCATCATCACTCCGGGTGTGCGGTGCAGCTCCTTCTCCTTCGCCTTTTGCGCCAGAACGGCGCGCTGCACCATACGGCGCAGGACTTCCCGCGCCATGGCGGGCCGCTCTCCGGACTCGATCGGGCCGAGCCTTTTCAGCTCCGCTTCCAGTTCATGTTCGGTGATTTCCTGGCCGTTCACGCGGGCAATCGTCTGCCCCTGCTCTTCCGTGGCCGGCCCCTCTTCCGGCTCCTCCTTTTCTCCGCATGCCGGGAGCGTGACCGCGAGAAGCAGAGCCCCGCAAACTGCACCAGCTATCGTCCGGATCGATTGTTTCTCCGTAATTCTATCAGTCATCATTTCCTGCCCCTCATTCGTGCCCGGAACGGTAACGCGTTTCCGGGAGGCTCCGGTTCCATCTCTCACCTTCTCTCGCCGGCTTTGTCGCGGCAGCGGTTCTCAGAAATTCGGTCTGAAAGGCGGACGGGAACGGACACGGATGGGGACAGAGCAGGGCCGGGCCTGCTCTGTCCCCTTGTCCGGGGAGTTCGGTTTGCCCATGTCACTGGTCTCAGGCGTGCGCCGGAACCGGTCCATGTTCGTCCCGGCCGCGATGCCTCAGCCGCCAGGCGACAATCCAGAAACCGGCGATCATCATGATCCAGGTCGCCGGTTCGGGCGCCGGATTCACGCTGCCGTCACCGGGCGAGTCCGGCGGACCGGCGCCGTCAGGGACATCGGGGTTGCCGGGGGTGTCCGGCCCGCCGAACGGCACACCGTTGCCTTTATTCGAGAACGGAAAGATCTCGAAGCCGAGCTGTTGGGCGGCGATGACGAGCCCGAACGACGGCGAAGACAGGCCGTTCCCGACCTCCTGGAGATTGTTGTCGAAGGGCGTCGCCGCGATATCGGAAGTATCGTTCGCGTCCACGGAGACGACGACACCCCGGTTCGGCAACGTGGCATCCCCGGTCACACTTTCCGGGAACGGACCGAACCCGTCGAAAATGGAAATCGGCGTCGTGGCTCTGGCATCTGTCGGCGCCAGTGCCGCGAACATCAAGCCGATTGCCATACATATGGCACCAAGCCTTACAGTTCCGCGCATCATTGTATTCCCCTTAAAAGATGGAAACACCATTCCAGGGTTCACCTGGACCTTCGGACTGGCCCGATCTCCCGGGCGAGCCGGAGACCTGCAATCAGTCTCCGGGATGTCGAAACACACACTGACGACATCATCCGGACTAACTACATCATGAAAAGGTATAGAACGCATTACCACTACCGCCGTCTTCCGATCCAACCCGCTCCGGGCCGGATCATCCGACGGCGTGACATTGTCACCTAAGTGGGGAAGCGTGTGCCCTTATCATCGATCCGGGTT
>JBKHIN010000239.1:0-5133 GCA_046538635.1 Alphaproteobacteria bacterium | reverse complement strand
ACACTTTCCAGCGCCGGGTTTCCTTCCGGCAGCACAGCGTGACCGGCGGACGGCCGCCGCCGCGCGTGGTCGTTTTCTTCCGGGCCCGGCCGTCGCGGCAGCGCCGGATGGAACCGAATGTTCCGCCGGGGCAGGCGCCGCGCGTCAAAAATGGCCGCTGGCCGGGCTTGACGCAGCACTTTTCAGGACAGGACCGGTCGGCGACGACGTGACCGTTCCGCCCCGCGCAAACGCGCTTGGAGGGCATCCACCAGGTTCGGTTACCTCTCCGGCAGCACACGCCGCCGTCCTTGCGCACCTGTGCAAGCAGGGCAGGACCGGAGCCGCCATTCACAACGGTCGAACGGCTTGCGTCTTCCTCCGCGGACGCAGGTCCGGCGGCGAGGGCGCACGCCACGGCAGCCACGGCAGTCAGGATTGGCAGTATACGGAAAAAAGGATCGGGCATGACCGCCTCCTTGTTTAGGGGAGGGGCCGGGAGGACAATGCTCCCAGCCTGCCCGAAGCTTACCTGCCTTTACATGAACATCTTCCGAGGGAGTTGTTCATCCCGTGTTCATCTTTAGGGCGAATGAACATGATCTGGCGGCCGACGTTCGGGCCGCGCGCAGCGCGGAAACCGCGGGTCCAATCGTCAGGAGCCTGTTTTCATCAGCCGCGCCGCCTCGGGCGCGAAATAGGTGAGAATGCCGTCCGCGCCCGCGCGCTTGAAGGCGAGCAGGCTTTCCAACATTGTCCTCTCGCCGTCCAGCCAGCCGTTCGCGGCGGCCGCCTTGAGCATGGCGTATTCGCCCGACACCTGATAGGCGAAGGTGGGCATACGGAAGGCCTCCTTCACCCGGCGGACGATGTCCAGATAGGGCATGCCGGGCTTGACCATGACGGAATCCGCGCCCTCGGCGATATCGAGTGCCACTTCGCGCAGGGCTTCGTCGGAATTCGCCGGGTCCATCTGATAGGTGCGCTTGTCGCCCTTGAGCGCGGCGGAGGAGCCCACGGCGTCGCGGAACGGCCCGTAAAAGGCGGAGGCATATTTGGCCGCGTAAGCCATGATCTGAACTTTGGTAAAGCCCTTCGCCTCCAGTTCCCGGCGGATGGCGCCCACGCGCCCGTCCATCATGTCCGAGGGCGCGATGATGTCGCAGCCTGCATCCGCCTGCACCAGCGCCTGGGCGGTGAGCACCTCGACCGTCTCGTCATTGAGGATTTCGCCGTCTTCCATCAGCCCGTCATGGCCGTGGGAGGTATAGGGATCGAGCGCCACGTCGCACAGGATGCCCACATCCGGCGCCGCCTTCTTCAGTGCCCGGATCGAGCGGCAGACCAGATTGTCGGGATTGAGCGCCTCCTCGCCGCGCGGCGTGCGCTTTGCCGGATCGGTATAGGGAAAGAGCGCGATCACCGGGATGCCCAGTGAGGCCGCCTTCTCGCCCGCTTCCGCCAGCAGGTCCACCGACAGGCGCTCTACCCCCGGCATGGAGTCCACGGGCTGTCGGACATTCTCGCCGTCCACCACGAACAGGGGCCAGATGAGATCGGCGGGGCCGAGCCCGTTTTCGGCCACCAGCCTCCGCGACCAGTCGTGCGCGCGCAGGCGGCGCATGCGGGTGGCGGGGTATGAGACGTGCGGAGTAGGGCGAGGTCTTGCCATGACGTATTTCCGTTAACGGTTCCGTGCCTGTTCGATCAGTCTTACCGATGGTGCTTCTCTAGCGCGCGCCGCACGCTTCATTCATCCTTTTCCAGGTATCGCCAGGTTGACCCTGCTTGATGGCGAGAATTTTCCCGTTGGTCAGGCTGAAGACAATATCCCTGCCGTCAACAGTGGAAATTTGAAAGGTTCTGCGGCCCTCTTCATAGGCGATACCGCGCGGCGGATATTGAAAGATATCGTAATGTGAAACCGATGAAACATAATTGTGGCAGTCTGCTCTCTCGTTGACCGCTATATCCAGCGTCGAATACCGTTTAAGTAGTTTGTCATTCTTGTAAAATGCGAGCGCAAGGTCGTCATCATTTGGCGCCGAGCCGCGTGCCCAGGGGCCAAGACGAACGATATATGCGTCAGGCTTCTTCCGACGTAGCTCTTCGGCGTACTTTTTCCAATCCGGTTTGGACCATTCGGCCTTGAAGTCCGCTGGTTCGAGCGATCTCAAATCAACGTCATCCGGTATGCTGAGGGGCACGAACGAAGTATCGCACTGAAGATAGAGTTGGTAGCTATACCAATCATGTTCCCAGACCAGGATGTCTCCCTCAGGGCTCGGAACATATATGCCAGTCCAGCCTTGTGAGCGAGGGCCAGAAAAAGGATCGATCGAATGTTCCGGAATTGATTTGGCGTAACATCGCCCCATTTCATCGCTGGCAACAAAAGGGCGGTTCGATAGTTCCTGATCGGCGAACGCGCTCATTGAGAACGAGGAGACAGTGCCGACAACGACCATGCTCAGAAAAACGATTGCTTTGTGAACGTTCATTGGCCTCCTACCAAATCGCGAATTTATAACTATCCAGACGCATCAGGATCTTGAAGATCCACCGGTTTTACCAGCGCCGGCGGAATCTCCGGCTCGGGGGCGGCGTCGCGCTGGGCGAGCAGGGCGTAGACCGCCCGGTAAAGCTTCCAGCCGTCTCCCAGCCCGGAGGCGGACATGCGTATATGGGCCATCCGGTCGATGACATAGAGCGACGCGCCGCCGGGCGAGCCCTTGGCCGCACGCGCCAGGGCCCGGCTCTCCGTATGCGGAATGAAATGGTCGTCGCGCCCGTGAACGAGGATCAGACGTGCGCGCAGTCCGGAAAGGTCGGCGTCCGAAACGTCGAGGGCGCGGAGGTGTTCGAGCGCTCCCTCAGGCAAATCCCGGATCAGCTTGGGCACGCGCGCCGGGTCGGTATTGGTGATCAGGTCGAACACCGCTTTGCCCTGCGGGGTGAGCATCTCCGTGAGGTCGCCCACTTCGGCCTGCGCGTCGGCGAATTTGCGCCGGGCGATCACCCTCAGTGTCACCTGATCCTGCGGGTTCTCCAGAAAGTCCGCGTTGGAGGCCAGAAACACCCATTTGCCGTGGGCGTGGGGATCGGCCTCCCGCCATTCGGCGTCCGAGCGAGGGCGGAAATGGCCGGTGGTCAGGAAAGTCAGCACGGCTTCGAGATCGTAATAGCCGCCGATGCCCAGCACATAGCGGATATGGGCGCGGGCCTCCTCTTCCAGCGCCGCCAGCACCGCCGGTCCCACGCCATAGGACACCGCCAGCACGCCTACGGAGGGGCCTGCGTCCACAGGCGCGAAGCGGGCCATGTTGCGCGCGGCGTCGGCAATGTGGGTAACGTCGCCCGCGCGAATGCGCAGTTGCTGCAGATTCTCCATGTGCGGCACCAGAACGGCGAAGCCCAGGCTGCTGAGAACACCCGCGAGCGCCCGGAACTGCGGATGTTCCCGGCCCAGCACGTCCGCGCCCGGCACCAGCACCAGAGAGGCGATGGGGGCCTCCTCTCCCAGATAGAGATCCGCGGTGCGGAAGCGCCCGTCGATCAGATAGCTCACCTGCTGTGCGCGCGGGCCTGGCCGGTTGTAGGGGCCGGCGGCATCGATTTCGCCCTGCCGGGCGACCTGCGAAATGGCGCCAAGCGCATCCGCCGTCTCCACCGCCCGCAGGAACACGGGCCCGGCCGCAATCGCCACTACAACCAGGGCCAGCAGGGCGGGAACGAGCCAGCGCAGGCGTGACTTCCAAATTTTCATGGCGCGTCACCACCCAGTGTTTCACGCCAATGTGCGGCGGCGCTCACATTGACGAACGGAAACCCCTCACCTATCACCGCCTCGCTGTATGTATACTGGCCGGAACAGCTCTGACGGAACCCGACGAGGCCATTTCATGGACTTTGAACTGACCGAGGAACAGCGCGCCTTTCAGGACACGGCGCGCCAGTTCGCCGCGGACCACCTCACGCCTTATGCCGCCGAATGGGACGAAAAGGAAGTGTTCCCGGTGGACACCATGCGCAAGGCGGCCGAACTCGGCTTTGCGGGCATCTATATTCCCGACGATGTGGGCGGCTCCGGGCTGACGCGGCTGGACGCGGCGCTGATCTTCGAGGCCCTGTCGGCGGGCTGCGTTTCCACGGCGGCGTTCATGTCCATCCACAACATGTCCTCATGGATGATCGACCGCTTCGGTTCCGATGAGCAGCGCAAGCACTGGCTGCCGCGCCTCACCACGATGGAACTGATCGCCAGCTATTGCCTGACCGAGCCGGGCTCGGGCTCCGACGCCGCGGCGCTGCGCACGAGAGCCGAAAAGGACGGCGATCACTATGTGCTCAACGGCGCCAAGCAGTTCATTTCGGGCGCGGGCGTCTCCGACGTCTATGTCTGCATGGTGCGCACGGGCGATGCGGGGCCGGGGGGCATTTCCTGCCTCGTTATCGAGAAGGACACGCCGGGCCTTTCCTTCGGCAAGCTGGAAAAGAAAATGGGCTGGAAAAGCCAGCCCACGGGTCAGGTGATTTTCGACAATTGCCGCGTGCCGGTGGCGAACCGTCTGGGCGCGGAGGGCGACGGCTTCAAGATCGCGATGGCGGGGCTCGACGGCGGGCGCATCAATATCGGCGCCTGCTCGCTGGGCCCGGCCGGCGCGGCCATCGAACTGGCGATTGAGTACGCCAAGGAGCGCCAGCAATTCGGCAAGCCGCTGGCCGCCTTCCAGGCGACCCAGTTCAAGCTGGCGGACATGGCAACGGAACTCGACGCCGCGCGCCTGATGATCTACCGGGCGGCCCACTCCCTCGACAACAAGCTGCCCCACACGACCATGAAATGCGCGATGGCCAAGCGCTTCGCCACGGATGTGGGCTTTCGCGTGGTCAACGAGGCGCTCCAGATCCACGGCGGCTACGGCTATATCAAGGAATATCCGATGGAGCGCTGGGTGCGCGACCTGCGCGTTCACCAGATCCTCGAGGGCACCAACGAAATCATGCGGGTCATCGTCTCGCGCGACATGCTGCGGCAGTAACCGGGCGCGGCAGTGAGGGGGGTGCCCCCTTTGAGCAAGCACGAACTACGGCTGAGATATAAGTGCGACGTCAGTGTATGTTCATGTGCGCAACGCGGACCACAGTCCGGAG